>CANRCN010000060.1 GCA_947629135.1 uncultured Bacilli bacterium
ATTAAATTTGTCTTAATATTTCTTTTCATAACCTATCTCTCCTTTATTATATATTTTCAAAATAATAATATCATATTCTTTAAATATAAAAAGTAAAGTTACAAATAATTTGTATTTTTATTTAATTTTTTTTAATTTCCAATTGATAAGGATCTGAATCTGTTCCTTGACCTGATATTAATTTAACATCAGAATTTAAGTAAAGTGTTGGATATACATCATTATTGTAATTAGTATATTCATATGCAATTCCATTAGGGGCAAGATAAGAAATCAACATAGTACCAGAATTTGTTGGGCTAATAAACCATTGCAGACCTAAGCCCATCCAAGTATTTGCATAAAAATCATCCAATCCAAAACTCCATTTTAAAACAGTATCCCAATATTGACTATCAATTGAAAATCCAAAATCACTTGGATACATTAAGCCAATTTTTCCTTTCCAAGTAGCTTGATTATCTGGCCAAATTTTACCAGCTTCACATGCACTGGTACTACTACATTGCTCGTTTCCTCTCTCCTCTTGATAAAGTTCCTTAGTGCTTTTATCAGTAGGTCCAGATGATGAAACACTTATATTTCCTAAATAATATGTTGCATCTGCTATCATATTTTGGGCATCATTTGATAATGTATTTAAATATCCAGCATCACCAGTACCTTTTGAATTTAACCAATATTGAAGTCCTGCTTTAGACCAATCATTAGATCCTTGATTTTGGCTTTTACTTGTATCATAATTCCAATAAACACTATAACTACTTGCTATTTTATATGTGACATTATCAAAACTATAATTTTCTGGTATTTGAGTAACATTTAATTTCTCTTTACGAACTATTTTAAGTTTTTCAGTACCATCGGCATCCTTAAATACTCCAATTATTCTCCATTTTTCACAATTTGAGTCATTTTGAGGTTGATTATCTTTACAATTAAAATAAACATAGTTATTTACATTTTTTCCTGAATAACGATATTCTCTTACTTCGTCTTCTTTAGATTTTGTCATTGTATTATCTTCTTTTACTCCAATTATTCCGCCTTCTTGACCCAATGTATTTTTTATAGCAGTTACAGCTACAACTTTTGGTTTTTCTGTTTCACATTTTTGTAATAGCTCTGCATCTATGTTACCATAAAAATCTTTACTTAAAACATCTTGATTGTCAATTGCTGATTCATCTATCCAAACTTTCAAATAAAGTTTAATTGTAGCATTAGGTTTTAAATCAAAACCTGTATAAATTAAATTTTCAGTTTCAGATAATAATTTGGATTCAGAATAAGATAAACCTTCATCACTACTTACAGAATACCTTATAAAAGATGTTGCTAAATTAGAACTTGAAGATTCATCTGCAACAAGTTTTAAACGATATTCACATATTTCAAGACTACCAGTATTTTTCATATTTAAAATAATAGGATCTGTTACTTCTTCTTCCAACTTAGGTAATTCATCCTTTAGAGTAACAGTAGTATCCGTACTAGTTTTAACTTCCAAGTTTAAATCACCAGCTTTAAAAGTTATTACTTCCTCTGTTTCATCAAAACTAGTCAAAAGAGAATAACTAGTTCCTATAAATAAACAAATAAATATAAATACTAAAGCAATTATAACTTTTTTTTGATTTTTAATATCCTTATTATTTTTTATTAAAGTAGGCTCCATATTAACCTCCTATATTATATAATTATATATTATATTATAATATAATTTATATATATATTCAAGCATTAATTAGTCAATTTGTAACTTTTTATAAATTAAAAAATAGATTAATTATTTTTTAATTTATAATTAAACTATTTTCTTTCATTTCTTTTGGTTTCTTAATATTCAAAATATCAAGAATCGTTGGACTAATATTAGCAAGTCTACCAGTTGCTAATTTACAATCTTTATAATTTATTAAAGCTAAAGGTACTAAATTTGTTGTATGAGCTGTATTAATTGAACCATCAGGATTTATCATACATTCACAATTACCATGATCAGCAGTTACTATCATAGTGTAATCCTTTTCTAAAACCTTATTAAGAATTTTTCCCATACACTCATCTATTACTTCTAAGGCTTTAATAACTGCTTCTAAATTTCCAGTATGTCCTACCATATCAGGATTAGCAAAGTTTAAAACAATTAAATCATAATAATCTCTATCTAATGCTTCTAAAACTTTTTCACATACTTCTCTTGCTGACATTTCAGGTTTTAAATCATAAGTAGGAACATCTTTAGGTGATGGAACAAGTATTCTATCCTCACCTTTAAATTTTTGTTCAATTCCTCCATTTAAGAAAAAGGTAACATGAGCATATTTTTCAGTCTCAGCAATTCTTAATTGTTTTAAGTTATTATTACTAACAACTTCACCTATAGTATTTTTTATTTCTTCAGGTGGATAAATAATATTAACATTTTTAATAGTTTCATCATATTCAGTCATACAAGTATAATAAACATTTAATTTATTTTGATCAACAAAAGCTCTAGTTATTTCTCTAGCTCTATCTGGTCTAAAATTAAAGAATAAAATAGCATCTTTATTTTTTATTAATCCATCTTTATTAACTAAGATTGGCTCCATAAATTCATCAGTTATATTTTCTTGATAATATTCTTCTATAGTACTTTTAAGATTACCTGTCTCTTTTCCTTCTCCTTCAGTTAGAAGTTTATAAGCCCTATCAATTCTTTCGTAACGTTTATCTCTATCCATGGCATAGAACCTACCTATAACAGTTGCTATACTTGGAAAATTTAATTCTTGTAATTTTTTTTCTAATTGTTTTAAATAATTAATACCACTTGTAGGACTTGTATCCCTTCCATCTAAGATAGGATGTACATAGACATTACTAAAATCTTTTGATTTACATAAATCTAAAATTGCAAATAAATGATTTATATGACTATGTACCCCACCATCTGATAAAAGTCCCAATAAATGTAAACTATGATTATTTTCTTTAGCATAATTAATCGTTTTTAATAATTCATCACGTTTAAAGAAAGATTTATCTTCTATTTCCTTATTAATTTTAGTTAAATCTTGATAAATAATACGTCCTGCTCCTATATTCATATGTCCTACTTCACTGTTTCCCATTTGAGAGGCAGGAAGTCCCACATCAAGACCACTTGCATGAATAGTAGTATGTGGATAATTATTAAATATGTGATTTAAAGTTTTAGTATTAGCAAGTTTTGGAGCATTTCCTTCTATTCTATCACTTAATCCATATCCATCTAAGATTGTTAATATAACTTTTTTCATTTCTTCATTCCTTTTAATCCTTTAATGCCTTTTGTACCATTAAATCCTTCTAAAATATTAGTAGAAAAAGTGCTAGTTTTAGCTTTTTTATTTTTATAATTAACAATTCCTAAACTAATTACCTCATCAAGAAGTTCAGGATAAGGTTTAGCTGTTTTTTCCCATAAGTAGAAAGATAAAGATCCTGGAATACTATTAATTTCGTTGACATATACTTTACGTTCTTCTTCGTCAATTAAGAAATCAATTCTTACTACTCCACTTGAATTTAAAGCTCTAAAAGCTTTGATAGCCATTTCTCTTACATCATCAGCAATATTATCTGGAATTGATGCTGGAATTATCCTAGAAGCACTTGCCATTCCTTTACTAGATATTTTGCCTTTTCCTTTGACTTTACCATCACCTATATATTTATCTTCATAAGTTAATATTTCATGAGTTGAAGCAACTTCCTCAATAACACTTAATTCTTGATGTTCATAATTACCTAAAACACTAATATTTACTTCTCTTAAATTTTGAACAACTTCTTCAACTAAAACTTTATTATCATATTTAATTGCATCAAGAATTCCATCTCGAAGTTCAATTTCATCATGACAAACTTTAATACCAACTGATGAACCAAGTGTTGCTGGTTTAACAATTACAGGATAACCTAATTTTTCTATTTCTTTAACTACTTTATCAGAATCATTTGTATAATCTGTATCAAAAAACCATTTATATTTAACAACATTAACTCCACTTTCTTTAAATATTTGTTTCATATAAATTTTATCTTGACCAACAACACTAGCATAAACATTAGATTCAGCATAAGGAATACCAATTGTCTCTAAATAACCTTGAAGTATTCCATCTTCTCCACTTGTTCCATGCATAATTGGAAAAGCCATATCAATTTCAGTTATAATTCTTTTAAAAAATCCTTTCTTATTTTGTAAAATAAATCTTCCATCTCTGTTATATAAAACAACTTCTTTAGCATATCTTCTTAGTAAATCCATATCACTATAAATCTCAATATCAAGAAGCATTCTTCCTGTATACCAACGACCATCCTTTGCAATATAAATTGGAACTACTTCATATTTAGCTAAGTCAATTTTATTAATAGCTTGAATAGCTGTGATAATACTAACCTCATGTTCAACACTTCTACCTCCAAAGATAACACCTAATCTAATTTTCATTTTTACTTCCTCCTTCACTATAAATATCAGGTAAATCATTTTCAAAAAGGGCATATACTTCCTTTTCAGGATTTTTTCTCTTTAATTCTTCTAATTTATTAAATGCATCAACAACACGATTTAAAATAATTATTTTTCCTTCTTTAAAACCATTATCTAAAATACCTTGTTTAATATTTTCACATCTCTTTTCACCAATTAAAATAACATAATCAGAAGATGCTGCAATATTTTTTCCAAATTCATAATTTAAAGATTTTTCAGAGTCTCCTAACTCAACCATTCCTGGTGTTACAACAACTTTAAGTCCATCCATCATTTTCAATACATCAAGTGCATTCTTAGCACCTGTTGGATTAGAGTTATAAGCATCATCTATCATAGTAATATTATTAATTTTTTTAATTTCTAATCGATGTTCAACAGGCATTAAAGATTTAATTTTTACAATCATATCTGGAATTGGAACTTTCATTTCAACTCCTAAAGCAATACTTGCTAAAATATTATACACATTATGAAGTCCTAATAACTTAGTCTCAACATGATAAACTTCCTTATTATAGTTAACATCAAAATTCATACCATTTTTATTACTTTTAACATTTGTTGCATTAAATTTTGCCTCTGGATTATCTTTACCTATCCAAATTATTTTAATATCTTTGTTTCTTAATTCATTTTTTACATAATCAACTTGATACTTATCATCTAAATTCAAAACCGCTGCTCCATCAATTGGTAATGATTCTATAAGTTCAAACTTAGTTCGACAAATATTCTCTCTTGTTTTAAAAGTTTCTAAATGAGCTTCTCCAATTACTGTTAAAATACCATATTTTGGTTTAACAAAATCACACATTTCTTTAATTTCGTTATTTACATAAGCTCCCATTTCAGCAATTAAAACTTCATCAAACTTATCTAAATAAGAATTAATAGTTATCATAAGTCCATAAGGTGTATTTAAATTTCTAGGAGTTGGTCTTACTATATATTTTGATGATAAAATATGACTTAAAATATTTTTACTACTAGTCTTACCATAACTTCCAGTTATTCCAACAACTTTTAATCTATTCATAGAATAAAGTTTTTTCTTTGATTTATTAAAGTAATATAAGTAGACTATTTTTTCAATTGGTTTATTTAGAATATTAACAAAATAAATGAAATAATAAAGTATAGCTATTAAAATAGTTAAAATAATTAATGGTATTCCAGAAAAATTAGTTATAACTAAATAAAATATTAATAATCCTATTATTAAAAACTCCGTCATATAAAGTCTTTTAACACGATTAGTTACATTAAATCTAATTTTATTTTGATTATCTTGATTCTTACGATATTCATCATAAATACCAATTACATAAATAATTGTAATTGATACATAAATAACTTCCATAATGAAAGATTCATTTGAAAAGAATAAAAAGATAGAAAGTAACAATGGTAAAAAATCAATTGGATTAAATATTCTTTCCATATTTCTTTCACACCATCTTAAATAACGTTTATTTTCATTATATAAGTTTTGCTGCAACATATATAATGAAGTTCTACTCTTATAGAATATATAAACTAAATAAATACAAATATATATATACATAACTACCTCCTATATAAAATGTTTTAAAATATTTATAACTTGACTTAAATTTTCTAAATAACAATAATGAGTACCTGGTAAAATAATCTTTGCTGAATTAGGAATTAATTCTTCAAGTCTTGAAGCTTCTGAAACTGGTACTGCTTCATCATTTTCTCCCCAGATAATTAAAGTTTCTGCTTTAATATTTCGAGCTTTATCTTCAAGATTTTCATTAACAGTATTAACAAGAATTTCTCGCATTACTCCACTTAAGCTTCGATAATCATTACTACCCATATGTTTTTTAGCATATTCAGCTAATCCATTTAATGCTTTTATTTTCTTAAGACTTTTTAAAACCTTAAGTTTTAACCCATTCTTAGTCTGACTCCTAAAAGGACTTGCAAGTAATACTAATTTATTAATGTTATATTCAGATGCATAGCTAATTGCAACTCTTCCTCCAAACGAATGTCCAATTAATATAGGATTTTTTATTTCAAGTTCATCTAAAAAATCATGTAATAAATTAGTATAATCACTGATATTATAAGCAAAATCTGGAGTTTGGCTACTACCAAACCCAGGAAAATCTAAGATTGTTATTCGATGATTATCACATAAATTTTTGCCTAAAGGTTCCATCATTTCTATATTTTGTCCCCAACCATGTAAAAGAACAACATCTTCTCCTTTTCCATATTGTGTATAATTAATTTCTAAATCGTGTATTTTTTTTAACATTTATATCATCACTTTCTCTTATATCATTATAACATGATTTTTTACATAATATATCAAAAGAATAACTAATTTTACAGTATTGGACATAGTAATTTTTAAGAAAATTTAAAATGATTAAATTTAATTTATAAATATAAAAATATAATAACAAAAAACCTGATTAATAATATAATTCAGGTTTTATATTTACATATTTTTACACATGTTTTTCTATTCCATCTATAATATAATCTTCACTTTTATGTGGCTCAGTTCTCAATAAATCTAAATAATCAAGTTGTCTTAAGACTTCATAAACTACAATTGCACAACAATTAGAAACATTTAGACATCGAACATTACTAGTCATTGGTATTCTCATACAATGATCTAAGTCTTCTTTTAAAATATCACGAGGAATTCCTGTTGATTCTTTACCAAAGATTAAATAAATCTCTCCCTTACTATATGCATCTTTATAATCAAAACTTGTATGTGGTTTCTTGCCATATCTTGTAAAATAATAATAAGTTCCTTTATTTTTACTTTTAAAATCATCAAAATTTTTATATACAAAATACTCTAACTTATCAATATAATTAACACCACTTCTTTTAATACTAGCTTCATCCAACTTAAAACCTAAAGGTTCAATCAAATGAAGTCTAGCTCCTGTTGCAACACAAGTTCTCATTATATTTCCAGTATTAGTTGGTATCTCAGGCTCATATAAAACAATATTAATCATTTACAACATCTCCAAATAAAGATTATAACTTAATTAATCTTAATTGTAAAGTTCTAAAGGCAAAGAAACTACTACTTTTGTACCTTCTCCAAACCTTGAATAATATTTGATTTTTCCTCCATGAAGTTCAACAATTTCCTTTGATAAACTAGTACCTAATCCTGTTCCATTTCTCTTCGTTGTGAAAAATAAATTACCAACATTATTTAAAGTTTCTTGATCCATTCCTATTCCATTATCTTCAATTACTATTTGAAAATACTTTTCTAAAACTCTAGTTGTAATTTTAATAACCATTTCTCCTTTATTTTTATCAATAGCTTCATGAGCATTTTTTAAAATATTAACCATAACTTGTTTAATTCTATTATAATCAACCTCTAAATATAATTCATCATCTGGCATATTAAAATCTAATTTAATTTTATTTTCTTTAAAAAATAATTCTAAAGAATCCATTACCTCTTCCAATAACATATAAATATCTACTTCTTCTTTATTAATACTAAGTTTAGTATATTCTAAATAATCATCCATCAAAGTTAAAGTTCTCTCTATCTCCCCTTTTACAATTGGAATATATTTTAAAACCTTATTTTTATCATTTAAATCTAACATATCTAAATATCCTTTACAAACAGCAATTGGATTTTTAATTTCATGGGTTAATTTAAAAAGAGATGTTCTTAATACTTTTTCTTTTTCTAGTTCCCTTATAGCTGTATTTAAATTCATTATTTCTTCTCCTTTCAATAGAAACATAAATACTAAATAACTACTAACATAAAAAACTAACATCTTTATTAATACATCAAAAAAATTATTAATTAAAAGATTGGTATTAATATTAAAATAAAATACTTCAATTGTTAAGGTGATACTTTTAACAAAGATAAATATATAAATTAAAGATTTTACCTTCAGGACTTTTTTATTAAATATTAAAAAAACAACATAATATAAAACATATTCAAAAAAGATAAAAAAAGAATTATAACTTAAACTAAATACATAATAACATCCAATTAAAATACCTAAAAATAAACTAGTCAATTCATATCTTTTTAAATAAGCAATCAATAATGGTATATTAATTAAAATTAAAGATTTAGAATAATCTTTAAAAACTATAAAGAGAATAACTTCTAAAATCAATATTAAAGATAAAAAAATATTATCACATTTTCCTTTATAGTTATTGTTATAACATAAGTTTAATAAGTAAATAGCAAGAGGTAAAAAGAGAATACTTATGTTAAATAATAGATAAACCATTTTATCACCTCAGGTATATTATTGCAAAAAAAAATGTCGAATTTTGTCGAATTTTGTCAAAAAATAGAAAAAAAACGATTTTTTATCGTTTTATATCATCAATATATTTCTTTAAATTCTTAGAATTATTACCAAGGATAATTTTTAATTGATTATCAATTTCAACTATTCCCTTAGCTCCTAACTTTTGAATAGCCTCTTTATTAACTTTATTTGTATCTCTTAAAGTTACTATAAATCTTGATAAATTATAATCACTGCTAACAATATTATCTTTACCACCTAAATATTCAATTAATTTATTAATTTCTAAATGAGCATCTTTCTTTGTTGATTTTAAAACAGCAAGTAATATTATTAAAATAATAACTGCAATTATTATATATTTTCCTATTTCCATCTAATCACCAAATTAATTATACACTATTAAATAAAAAAATAAAAGTAGTTTTTCTACTTTTATTAATTAATCGTTAATTTTTATTTGAATTTCCGTTTTATATATATTAGCGGAATTAAGTCTGTCTATAGTATAATATACTCCAAG
>CANRCN010000061.1 GCA_947629135.1 uncultured Bacilli bacterium
CTCTATAATTTAAAATAGCATTAAGTTCTGCATGACAAACATAAGCATACTTAGTATCCATTTTAGGCCCCTCCCTATCCCATGGAAAATCATCATCATGGAATCCATTTGGAGCTCCATTATACCCAATAGATAAAATTCTGTTGCTAGAATCAACTATACAAGCTCCAACTTGAGTATTAGGATCTTTACTTCTTAAAGCAGATAGTTTAGCTATTGCCATAAAGTATTCATCCCATCTTAAATAGTCATTTCTTGCTTTTCGCATTCTAATACACATCCTTTCAATTCAGTATCTTCTCGACCTATTATTTTAACCTTAACTAAAGTATTTGGTTCTAAACTTTCATTCACAGTTACTTTTAAGAAATTTCCAGTATGACCAGTTGATATATTATCTAAAGATTTTTCTACTAAAATTTCAACAGTTTTACCAATAAATTTATCAAGATAATTACCTTCAAGTTCATTACTTAAAGCAATTAAACGTTTAACTCGATCTTTTTTAATAATCTCTGGTATTTGATTAGGCATACCAGCAGCAACTGTTCCTTCTCTTTTAGAAAACGGAAAAACATGAATTTTAGTAAATTCCATTTCTCGAGCAAAATCCAAAGTTTCTTGAAATTCTTCTTCCGTTTCAGAAGGAAATCCTACAATAATATCAGTTGTTATACTAATATCTGGTCTAATACTTCTTATTACTTTTAATTTATCCCTAAAATAAGGTGTTAAATACTTTCTATTCATATTCTTCAAAACTGTATCACTTCCAGCTTGAAGAGGAATATGCATATGCGATACTATCTTTGGCTCGTTTTTTAAAACATTTAGAAAATCATCATTTAATTCTGTTATTTCAATTGATGAAATTCTTAATCTTTTTAAATCTTTTATTTTAACTATTTCTTTTAATAAATCAGGAAAAGTAGTGTCAATATCACTTCCATAGTGCCCAGTATGAATACCAGTTAAAACAACTTCTTTATATCCGTTTTTAACTAAAGTATTTATTTCTTTTAAAATGACATCTTTATTTTTACTTCTACATTTTCCTCTTGCATATGGGATTATGCAATAAGAACAAAAGTTCTCGCATCCATCTTGAATCTTTACAAAAGCTCTTGTATGTGATTCCATATTTTCAATAAACATATCTTCAAAAGTTAAATCAAAATTATCATATAATATTTTTTTCTTTTCATGAGTATTCAAATAGTCTTCAACAAGTTCTAAAACTTTTGACTTATCTTTATTACCAATTATAATACTAACTCCATCATTGTCATAATCTTTGTGAGTTTCAATCATACATCCCATAACAACAATAACAGCATCTTTATTTTCTCTTATAATATGATTTATTATTTTACGACTTTTAGCATCACTTTGATTTGTAACACTACAAGTATTAACTATATAAATATCACTTATCCCAGTTGTAATTTCATAACCTCTATTTTTAAATAAAGAAGTTATATACTCACTTTCATAAGCATTAACCTTACAACCTAAATTAACTACTCTAACTTTCATTATTCCCCTTTAACTTTAACTTTAACAGAATCTTTATTTTCATCAAGTTCTCTTAGATTAACATTAGTAAAATCCATTAAATAGATACATTTTTCTAATAGTAAATCTCTTAATTCTTTATCAGGCATTCCTAAGATTGTAATAAAATAACTGCTACAGCTTATATTATTACGTTTAATTAAACATTCTAAAATATCAAGATTAATAAAATCAGTTATATCATTTAAACTACAATTTTCAACTAATTGAATTCGACAATCACCATTAGGTAAAAACTTATTAATTAGTTTATCCATCTTTGGACTTGAAATCTTATCTTTATTTTCAAGGTATAAACGAATAAGGGTTGCTGTTGTTAAACACCTATTATAAAACACATAAGCTGTTGCAACTAACTCATCATAAGTCCACATAAATAATCCCTCCTTGTCTCTATATTCTTTTGAGCACTATTAAGTATTATATAAAAAAAGAAAAAACTAGTCAAGGTTTTTCTTTAATTCATTTAACATATTTAAAACTTTGTTAGTTTTTCTTATTTCTTTATCAAGTTTTTCAAGATTAGCTGTATTTTCTAATTGAATTTCATTTAAGTTCTCTGTTTCAATTCCTGACTTAATACTTGCTTCATAAATATCTTCAATACTAGGAGATTCCATTCTCTCACCTGTAAATTTCTCGTAAACTTCTGTTATAGAAATTGGCTCATCGCCCATATCTTCAGGCAAAGCTTGCATTTCTTCAGTTACACTTAATAACTCTTGATAACTAATAATTGCACTTTCTTCTTCAATAGCTTCTAAATTACTTATAGTTTCTTCTAAGCTAACTGGATGTTCAAGTTCTTCTTTAATTTTTTCTAACTCTTGATAAGCTTTTGCTTCAGGTTCTGGTTCTAACTCTAAAACTTCAATTTCTTCTTCTGCTGGTTTTAATTTTTCTATCATAGTTTGAGGTTTTATTTCTTCTACATTAGGCATAATTTCTTCCATAGCTGGTTGAATATCAACACTATCTTCTACTAATGCCTCAACTTGATTAGTTGTCATAGTATTAACATCTTCTTCTAGAGTTTCTAGTGTTATTACCTCTTCATTTAAATTACGATTATTGTCTTCTTCTAAAACTTCAGTTTCAACTTTTGAACTTGAATTTTCTGTAACTTCAACTTCCGTAACTTCAGTATTTTCTTCTTTTACCTCTTCTGTTTCAAGTATTTCATCTTTTGTTTCTTTTTTCTTACTAAAAAGTTCTAAAATAGACAAAATTAAAATAACAAATACCAAAAATCCAACAACACTTACCATAATTAAAATTTCTAAATTTGTGAATAATCCCATTATTATCACCTCTCATATTCATAATTTATCATACTAAGTGCCGTAATAGATGCCGTCTCGGTTCTTAAAACCCTTTTTCCAAGTGAAGAACTTATAAAACCATTCTTAATTAAATAGTCTTCTTCTTCTCTTTTAAATCCTCCCTCAGGACCTATTACTATAATCATCTTATCACACTTTTCGTGATTTTGCAAAACATTTTTTAAACTTATTGACATTTCATTTACACTTAGCAAAATTTTTAAATCATAATCTAAGTTAACAATATCCTCTATTTCCATAATAGATAAGACTTTAGGAACAATATTTCTTTTTGATTGCTCACTTGCTTCCTTAACAATTTTTTGCCATCTAATTATTTTTTTCTCTTTATCTTTCCTATCTAATTTAATAATACTATTTCTAGTTTCTAATGGTATAAAAGAATAAGCTCCTAATTCAACACTTTTTTCTAAAATTAAATCCATTTTGCTTTCTTTAACTAAACTTTGACATATTGTAACTTTTATATCTAATTCATTATATGTATCTTTTTCTTCAATTATCTCAACTACTACAGGATTTAAAGAAATAATCTTTGTAATATATAATTTTTCTTGATAAATAACTTCTACTTTATCTCCTTTATTCATTCTCATAACTTTAGTTATATGATAAGTATCATCTAAACTTAATTCAAATTTATTATCTATCTTTAGTTTTGTAAAATAACGTTGCATATTTCACCTATAAACATTTCTTCAATAAGTCATGAATTTTTCTATATGTTGTACAATTATAATGAACTCCATCAGGTGATGTAGAAGAATTAACCGATATTTTACTATTTGTATCACAATATTTAAAATTCTTATAGCCACTTGCTTTAATCTTACTTTTCATATCACTATTAAATGAATTAATAGCAGCATTTTTAGCATATTTACTCTTAGAATTAATAACACCATTAATTGAAACATAATAAACATATTGATTTTTCCATTTATCTTTTACTAAACTTTCAACCTTTTTATAATAACTATTAGCAACTTTTTTACCATTAGCAGATGTTGTTCCTATTCCATTTACTCCCATTAAGATAAAAATATTATAACTTTCATTAGGGTTCTTTGAAATATACGAATTAGTTTCAGGAATTGCTGTATTAACAAACCAACTATACCCCATACTACCTTTAGCAATTACTTTATCTCCCTTACAAGCATTACAATAACTTGATTTACACATATCATTAGTTCTTGAATCTCCTATTAAAATTAACTTATTTTGAGTTCGATCAGGAATACTATTATCAGTTACATTACATCCCATTTCTTTATAATTACCAGCCTTATCATAAACCCTAACATTTACATTTTCTAATTTACCATTATAAGTTAAATTATCATTAACAATACTATTTATCAAAGTACTACCATTATAATATGAATAACTTTTTATACCACTAAAAGAATCTGTTGCATTAACAATAACCATGGTAACATCTTTCTCATTGATTGTTGCATTACAATAACCACTAGGTTCTGTTCTATCAATTATATTAACTTCAATACTCTTTGTAACTACATTACCACTTTTGTTATAAGCTTTAAAAGTATAAGTTCCATTTTCAGTAACATTATAAGTTTCAGTAATATTACTAGATACAACATTATTAGGTAAAACTAAAGACGTAAAATTACTGCCAGTTGCTTTAGCTGTTATAGTAACTGATGAATTAGTATAACTTGTTTTATCTAAACTTAAACTAAGATCTAATCTATTATCTAAAACAATAATTGTTCTAATTACTTCTTTTTCTAAATTACCAGCTTCTACTCGATAAGTAATTGTATAAGTACCAGGAATACTAGTAACTACTTCTCCATTAGTTGTAACCCTATCAGTTAAATCTTCTCCTAAATTAGATGATGCCTCATACCCTTCTTCTACATAAGTATCACCAAGTGTTAAAGTTATAACATTATCTCCTTTTAGATTAATCGTTAAAAAAGAAGGAGTTTTAGAAGTGCTATCAGGATCACTAGTTTCTTTTTTTAAAACTGTAACTGCTCTTGTTTTAACAATTCCATCTATTTCATATGTAACATGATAAGTACCAGCTACATCATAATTAATATCATCATTTACCATAACTACATTAGTTTTAATTACCCCATTAGAATCAACAGCATAATAACCAGGTTCTTGATACTTTTCTCCATCCTCTAAAGTAATATCAAGATTACCAAATAGTCTTAAATTAACACTTACCTCTTCAATTATTGGAGGATTTTCTTCTTTATTGTTAATAGAAAAATAAATAGATACTCCAATTACTACAACTAACAAAATACTAACTATTAAAACTAAAGTTCTATTCTCATATAATATCTCAACTAAATCTTTTTTCATTTAGTATTCCTTCTTTCATAATTTTAAATATACCAAATTTCAACAAGAAAATCTACTTTTTAGGATAATTTTTCCGAGATTTACATATTATTTTACAGAAAAAAGCAACTTTTATTTGACTTTCTTTAAACTTTATGATAAAGTTATAAAGCGAGATGTTTATATATAAAAAAGGAGGATTTATGGCAATCAAAGCAACTAGCAAAAAACCATTATTTGGTAATCGTAGAAGTCATGCCCTTAATGCTACTAGACATATGCAAAAATTAAATATGCAAAATGTTATTTTAGAAGATGGCACTAAGGTTAAAATGACAACACGTGAAGCTAAAAAATATAAAAAAGATATGAAAGAAAAAGAAGATACTAAAGTAAGTGATTAGTCTTCTTTTTTTTATATTCTTGCATAGAATTAACTGATATGAAAAAAGTATTTAATATTACCCTCACTATTTTACTTATTTATTTTAGTTTCTATTATACTAATAAAGCTTCAAATTATATAAAAAGTAAAGATCCTATTATGATTAAAATTAATAATAACAAAGATAAATATTATAAAAACCCAATTGATGCTATTATAACTAATAATACAATAATTCCTGGTTTAAGTGGTCAAGAAATAAATATAAATGAAAGCTATTCTAAAATGAAAAAAATAAATACTTATCTTGATTCTATGTTAGTCTTTGATTCAATAAAACCAATTATTTCCCTAAAAGATAATTTAGATAAATTAGTTATATCAGGAAATCCTCATACTAATAATGTTAGTATTATCTTAAAAATAAATGATTTAAATATTCTAAAAACAATTCTTAATAATGATAATAACTATAATTTTATTCTATCTAAATCATTTATTAATAACAATAAAAACTATTTAGAAACAATCAAAAATAATATTTTAACTGAAGAAAAAATTGACATAACTAATTATTGCTACACAGAAAACATCAAAAAAACTAATTTATGTAAAGATATTCCAACTATTTATTTAAAACCAATTACTTATAATTATTCTTATAATACAGAAAATATTTTAGAAAATGGTTCAATTCTTACTTATAATATTCAAACTAATTCTAATATAACTGAATTAAATATGGTTACATCAAGTATCAAAAATTTTGGTTATAATATAGTAAATTTAGATACTTTATTGAGGGAATAATTTAAAGGAACTTTGTTTCTTTTTTTCTTGCAACTTTTTATATTTTAAGTTATAATTTAAATGTAATATAGAAGGAGAAAAATTATGCAAGCAAATATTTTAGAAATACAAGAAAATACTGTTGTTGTAAAATTTACAAACGGAAATTTAGATAAAAACTTGATTAATACTTATGTTGCTTTTCAAGATACAAAAGTACTTGTTGGAGAAATTACCCAAGTTAAAGGAGACATTTTATATGCTAACTTAGTTGGAGAAATTAAAGGAAATGATTTTGTTTATGGAATTACTGCTAAACCTAGTTTAAAAGCAAATGTTGTTTTAATTGATAAAGATCAAGTTTCTATGATTTTAAGTCATCCTGAAGTATTAACTAAAAGTTTATTCATTGGTTATAGTCCTATTTATGACAATTTAAGAATTAGCTTTGATTTAAATCAATTTTTTAGTAACCACTTTGCAATTTTAGGAGGAACTGGTTCTGGTAAATCTTGGACTTTATCAAAAATTATTCAAAATATTTTCCAAAATGGCGATAAAGTTCCTTATAATGCAAGTTTATTTATCTTTGATACATTTGGAGAATATTATAATTCTTTTACAGGAATAGAAACGGCTAATCCTTATATATCTTTTAAAAGTTATACTACAAATCTAGAATCAAATGAAGAAATCCTAAAGATTCCCCCTTTTCTACTTGATGTTGATGACTTAGCAATTCTTTTAAATGCTAATTCACAAGACCAATTACAAGTCTTAGAAAAAGCTTTATATTTAGTTAAAATCTTTAAAAGAGAAGATGCAAATATTTTAAAAATCAAAAACGATATTATAGCAAGAGCGATTCTTGATATTCTATTAAGTGGAAGACCTCCAGTACAAATAAGAGATCAAATATTTTCTATCTTATCTTTCTATAAAACTAACGATTTACATCTAGATGCCGTTTTAAGTCAACCAGGTTACAATAGACCTTTAAAACATTGCCTACTTCTTGATGCTGATGGAAAACTAAGAGAAATTGATCTTTTAACAGATTTCTTTACAGGCTTTTTATTAGATGAAACTGAAACTAGCGATTTACCTCCTGAAAATATTTGCTATTCATTAGCAGATCTTGAAAATGCAATTGATTTTGCACTTATAAGTGAAGGTATGTTTAAAAGTGAAAAAGTTTATGAAAATAATAATCTTTTAAAAGTAAGAATGCATACTTTAGTTACTGAATATTATCATACTTATTTTGAATATTCAAATTATATAACTAAAGAAAATTATATTAATACTCTCCTTACTAAAGGAAATAGAAAAGCTCAATTAATTAATATTAATATTAACTATGTTGATGATAGGTTTGCCAAAAATATTGTTAAAATAATGTCAAAGATGTTATTTGATGTTTTAAAAGTTTATAAACCAAGAGCTGGTTTTCCAATTCATATTATCTTAGAAGAAGCACATAGATATGTTATGAATGATGATGGAGTTGATCTTCTTGGATATAATATATTTGAAAGAATTAGTAAAGAAGGAAGAAAATATGGAATACTTTTAGGAGTTATTTCACAAAGGCCAAATGAATTATCTGAAACGTCACTTTCTCAATCAAGTAATTTCTTAATTTTTAAAATGTCTCATCCTAGAGATTTAGATTATATTAAAAATTTAATTCCTTATATGACTGATGAAATTGCTAAACGTATTCAAGTGTTACAACCTGGCTATTGTTATGCATTTGGAACAGCTTTTAAAATTCCAACTATTATTCAAATAGATAAACCTAATCCAACACCTGAATCAAATAATGTTAATATATCTAAAACTTGGTTTCTAGATACTCAAAAGCCTAATCAATAAATCAAAAGAAGCTTAAGTTTTGACTTAAGCTTCTTTTTTACACACAATTATCACATTTTATTTCATAGGGACTTTGTTTAGTTCCTTCACCACTTGCTATCTTTACATTTGAATTCAAATTAATAGATGGCCTTGCTGCATATGAAGAGTCGTAAAGAGTTACACCAATTCTATAAACATCTGTCATATATGCTCCAACTCCTACAATTGTAAGTTCATATGGTGTAATCAAATACATGCTTACACTATTTGGAATATCTTCATCGATTGGAAAAGAAAACATTTCCCCTATTCTTGGAAGACCTACTAAACCTGTCCATGTTCTTTCAGTTTTAGCACATTCTTTAGTTGTTTCTTCTGTATTTAAATCTTGGCAAACGGCTCCTTTATAACTTGCAGGATGAGCACCTGTTGCATCAACAGTCATAACTAAACCAAGATAATAAGTTCCTGGTACCAAATATTTTTTTAAATTAGGAGTTAGCCAAGTTTTATTTAAATATGCTCCCCAATATGAATCATTATCTGAATTAACAGCATCTTCATAACTTCTCATTACATCGGCTTCGCCATATTGTTTAGTAATAATACTACCATTACTACTATCTCTTACATAGTCAACACTTGTTAATTTGGTTGTTCCATTTTCAATTCCTACTATTCTATATACTTTATTATCTACTTTTACATATTCTCCACTTAATCTTTCATTTAATTTTTCACCTTCATACCCCTTTCTTTTATCAACTTTGATTGTAAATGGTTCTTCTTTAGTTCCTGAATGATCTAATCTAATATCAGATTTTAAAACAACAGCAGGCCTAACACCCCAAGCATCAGCGGTTGGAGGACCACCCCAAAGACCATTATCATTATTCGCATCAACAGCATATATACAAGTAGATTCAAGAGTATTTTGACAAGCTGATGATAACCACCAATGATATCCATTATTCAAATATTCTTTTTGAAAGTGTTCTATAGTATTTATTTTTTCAGAACTTCGATAATATTCATCAGGATTTAATAATCCAACAGCAGTTTCAACTATT
>CANRCN010000062.1 GCA_947629135.1 uncultured Bacilli bacterium
TGTTATTTCTATATCTTGTGAACCACTTTTTGATAAACTAAAACTTGGTGCTGTTTTATCTATTTTTACTTCTATTTCTTTTTCTTTAGTTTTTTTATCTCCTGTTTCTCCATAATATGTATATTTTCCTGTTGTATCTAACGTTATTGTACAAGTTCTCACTCTTCCATTTACTTGCATTTTACAGCTTTTAGTTGTCCCTTTTAGATATACTGTATCTATATCATTTGCTGTTTCAAATGTTAATACAACATTCTTACTTGACCATTTGCTTCCATCTAATTTATAATTATCGTTACTTCCTTCTAGCTTTCCTCTAACACTTAAAGTATAGTCTATTTCTCCATTACATATATCACTATTAGTTGTATACTCTCCACAACTTAAACATGTATAATATTCAGTTGAATCTATACTATTTTTATAAGCTCCTACTATACTTTTTTCTAAATCGCAAGGATTTCCATCTTTATCCTTTAAATCATCTTGCATATAATTATTTTCTTGAAGATAACTTAAAGTTACACTTTTTTGTTCTCCAAAGATAGCTGGTGCTTCTTTTTTATTATAATAAAAGTAATCTGATCCTGCCATCTTCAAAGATTCTTCCAAACTATCATAATAAGTTTGATCAACCCCATGATTTAATCCTATATAAGTAACTACTGCTAACCCCATTACAATTGATAATACAACTATTACTCCTAATAGTTCCACCAATGTAAAACCTTTTTTCTTTTCCATATATACCTCTCTATTATTTACCTATAGTATATCATCTTTTTAAAAAAATTCAAATCTTTTTTTTGTTATAATTAAAAAAAAGACTATTAAATAGTCCATTTTCTATATTTATATTATTTTTTACTATTAAAATCTTCAATTATTTCATATATTTTTTTAATTTCTTTATAGTCACGACTTTCTTTATATTTTTCATTTATTAATTTTTTTAGGTTATCTTCTTTATCACCTTTTTTAATTCTTTTAAACTTATTTTCTAATCTTTCTTTTAAAATAACAATACTCTCTTCATCTGTAATAAAATGATCACTTTTAAGATTTAAAATACCATAAGATGCATTATTTCTAAAAATACTATTTTTAATGTTTTTAAATTCTTGATATAAATAACCATGTAAATAGTTTTCATATATTAAAAAACTATAAATTAAATTTTCTATTTCAGGATTACTCTTAATCAAATAACCATATTTATTTTTAAATTTAGCATAACTAACAACTACATATTCATTAAATCTATCATCAAAATTCTTTTTTTCTTCTTCTTTTAATTTAATAGAAGCTAAATTTAATTTTTTAATTGCATATAAAATTATTAATAACCAAACAAAATTTTTAAATATTTCCATATCTAAGAAAGCATTTTCTACTTTTAATAAATATAAATAATAAATAATTAGTCCAACTATTAAAGTTAATCCAACAGTTTTATAATAAGATTTACTACTTGTAAGCAAGTCTTTTTTATTAACTAATATTAAATTTAAGATATCTATTATTAAATAACTAATTAAAATTAATAAAGTATATTCTTTTAACTTAGGCATTAAAGAAGCTATTATAATTAAATAAATGTTAGGTAAAATAACACTATCTCCTTCACTTAAACCTTTTCTTTTTAAGTTAACCATGATAATAAATAGTAAAAATGCAAGTAGTATGCTAATAATAATATATAAAAAATTCATACTTACTCCCCCTTTACAAGTTCTATATTGTATCATATTTTACTAAAAAATGCAATAGCTAGTAAGAATTACTATTCTTGTTAAAATTTCTAACTTTTTTCCTCATGATATTCTTTTTCAGTATTAACATTCCAAATATTAGATTTATCTTTAATATCATTTAAAATATTTTTTACTGTTTCAAAAGAAGTAACCATCGAATGATCCATATTGTTATATCGATGTTGACCATTACGACCTACACAATAAAGATTATCAATTTTATTTAAATATTTAATTAGTTTATTAATATCTTTATATGTATCAAAATAAGCAGGATAAGCTTTTTTAACTTTTTCAAGATGTGCATCAATAACTGAATTTTCTGAAATAACTCCCATTTTAATTAATTCATTAGTTGCCATTTTAATACAATCTCTCTCATCCATATTCCAAAACTCATCATCTTCATTGCAAAAATATTCAAGTCCAATCCAAACATTTCTTTCAGGACTTCTAACCATATATGGACTCCAATTGTTAAATATTTGAATTCTACCTAATTTAACATCATCATCTTGAACATAAATCCAACAATCTGGAACAATATTACCTAACGTTTTTATATTAGTTTCATTTTTTAAGTTAAGCTTATTAACTAATAATCCAATCGTAACAAAATCTCGATAAGGAAGTCCTGTTGCAATCTTTGTAATACTCTTTGGTACATCATTCATTCCTAAAATTAAATCTTTTAAAGGCATACTAGAAATAAATATATTTCCTTTAAATTCTTCATCTCCAACCATAACCGATTTAATTTTTCCATCTTTTTGTTTTATTCCAGTGACTTTTTTATTTTTTAAAATTGTTCCACCTAATTTTTCAAATTCCAATGCAACTGTTTCCCATAATTGCCCTGGTCCAAACTTTGGATAAATAAATTCTTCAATTAACGAAGTTTCAACTTCTCCTGTTTTTATATGAAAAATTTTTTTAAACATATCTTTGACAACCTTTGTAATTGATAATCCCTTAACTCTTTGACTTCCCCAATCAGCAGATATTTCTCTTGGATGTCTTCCCCAAAGTTTCTCTGTATATTTTTCAAAAAACATACTATATAGCTTTTTACCAAAACGATTAATATAAAAGTTTTCTAAAGAATCTTCTTTTTTCTTCACAATAATGGATTTTAAATAACTAAATCCTGCAACCAATGTCCTTCTAAATCCCATATTCTTAAATGTTTCTAATTTCATACTAATTGGATAATCAAAGAATTTCTTTAAATAATAAATCCTAGAAACTCTAGTTCTTTTAAGCATAACTCTATCTTCAACTTCAGGATCTGGACCTCCCTCATTCAATTCTTTCTCACGTTTTAATTTTAAATCATCAATAGAAGGTTTACCTTGAATTGGCATTATATCTGTCCAAAAATTCATAACATCTGCATCTTTGGAAAAAAATCTATGTCCTCCAATATCCATTCTATTATGTTTATACTTAACTGTTCTTGAAATTCCTCCAATTTCATTAGATTCTTCTAAAATAACAACCTCGTATTTTTTACTCTTTCTCAATAATTCTAATCCAGCTGTAAGTCCTGCTGGACCAGCTCCAATTATTATAACTTTCTTCCTTCTCATACAACACCTATTTAATTATTTTATAACCTTCCTAAACAAAATTTTATTCTAATTAACTATTTTCTAATTTCCTTTAACTTCTTACTATGTTTAGATATAATATAATCTTTTTTCTCATAGACTCCATATAAAAGTAAAGGAAAATAACAAAGAACTTGAGAATAAACAA
The DNA here is from genome assembly GCA_947629135.1 of uncultured Bacilli bacterium. Lineage (GTDB taxonomy): Bacteria > Bacillota_I > Bacilli_A > RF39 > UBA660 > RUG591. The sequence continues at coordinate 3,513 of CANRCN010000062.1, forward strand.
ATCGATATTCCCCTCCTGTAATTAATACCATAATAACCATAGTATTTAAAATAACTGGAACAAATGGTAACCATTTCCTTAAATTCATTTTTGTCTTTTTTATTATTAAATATAAACTAATTAAAATTAATATTAAGGAATCACCATAATTTAACATAAACCATCTTAAAGGAGATCTTGTTATAACCTGATTATACTTAACTAATCCTTCATATACATAATTACTTGGATTAAGAAAATTTCCTTTAGAAGAAATATTATTTTTATAATCTAATATTTCATAGTCAATAGCTCCATAATCTAATTTAACTTCCCAAATAGGACTTGTTATATACATATAAGATGCAATAAATTGATCTGGATTTTGAATTGATTTAGTAAACCACATAGACATAATCTTTTTAAAATTTTCATTTTTACTAGCTTCTTCATAAAAACTATCGCTTGCCCATTTTATTTCATTAAAATTACCAGGTATATATTTGGACTTCCAAATTTCAAGAGGAGCTAACTTATCCATAACTTCAAGTTCTTTATCAGTAAACAAGACATCATTATTGTAATAATAAGATATTTGACCCATCACAACACCAATCATTTCAGCTTTACCACCAGTTTTTAAATTACAGATATTACCAATTACTCCAAAATAGATAATAAAAATTGTAACTAGAGTAATACTTAAAAATTTTCTTAATTTAGGATAAAATATTATTAATCCTAAAAATGTAAAGAAAAATGGAACTATTCCATTATGTCTAAATAAGAAAATTCCTAAACTAGCTATTATAAACATAACCTTATTCTTAATACTATTTAACCACTTTCCATCACTTTTTACTATATTAATTAAATATAAAGTAATTAAAAACATCATCCAAGAATAAGGTATATCTTTTATTAAAAATGCAAAGTCTTTTAAAACAATAGGATTAAAAATTAATAATAGTAATACTAAAATAGTTTCTTTAAATCCTAAATAATTTTTTCTTAAAAATATACAAAAGTATAATAAGATAGAAAATATAATTAAATCTTGAAATATAGTACAACTAATAACATTATCAAATATTAAAGTCGGTATTCGAAAAAATATAATACTATAAAAAATTGGATGCCAATTATTATAATTATTAAGATGTGCCTGATTCCAACTTGAAATAGAATCAGGAACTATAATTCCTGGATAATAAGCAATAACTGAAATTATAATTGGTATTATTATTAAAAGACAATAAATAATCATTTCTTTTTTTGATATCTTTTTACTATTATTTTTTATTTTTAAAGTATCAGGTAATTTATTTATAACTAAAAACAAAATAAATTCTAAAATAGCAAATGTCATTATAAAACTCAAAATACTAAAATTTCGAAAGCTAATAGTTCCTGATAAAATAAAGGCTAATAAGGTTATTCCAATAATTCTCCAATAACATTTTTTCATAACAAACTCCTAAACAATTTTTAGTATAACTCTTTTTATTTATATTTGCAATTATATTTTACTAATTATGACAAAGAACAAAATAAAAAAAACTATTTTTCAATAGTTTAATTATTTACCCAAGGTATTTCTCTTGTTATTGCAAGGACTGGACGACTGCTCATATTAGATAAAACTCCATTTCCATCAGCAGCATGAAAAAGAAACATTCCGTGGTGTTCATTAAGACAAGCATAGCCACCTCTTGTAAACCACGTCGTTGATATAACACTATGGTCATTATACCAAGCACCTGTATCACTATATTCTTTCATTATTTCTTTAGTAGCATCACCTAATTTTCCTCTATTAATTGCCATTTCAGTAGACACCTCACCATTAAAAGTACTATAACAATCATAATATTTTGTTAAAGGTACATTAATGTCGCTCCAAGTTCCAGCTTTGGCAATGTTTAGCTTACCAGTTGAAAGTACACTATTTGCCATTACATATTCTTGATAGCCTCCAGACATATCATATATTCCATATATGGTTCCTGTTGTTGATGCTCCTGCTCCAGCATAACCTTGGCCGTCAGTCATTGTTAAATCATTATATAAAACTCCATTTTTATCAATTGTAGGATTTGGTATTTTCCCAGAATATCCTGTTCTAAATATACGAATATCATTAACATTTTCATAATAATTATTTTTATATAGTTCTTTATATTCTTCCTTATATAAACTATTTCCATATTTTCCATATTTTGACATTGTTAAATATGCAACAGCTCCCCAGTCCATATTTTTCATCATATGAATATCATAGTTATTATCATCATTTAGTATATTACCACTTAAATTACCACTAGCATCTAAATAACTTATCGCTTTTTCATTTTGAGGAAATCCATGAATATTACCATATGTTTCCATATTTCTAAAACTAGCAAATTCATTTGATACATCCCGATATCTTAAACTTACTTGATTAGGTTTTATTAAAATATTCATGCCCGCCTTGTTACAACTAGTACTTTGATTTGCTAAACATTCACTATCATCAGTTGATGTTTCAAACTTAGCAAACCAAAATCCTACTAATTCTTCTGAACCAAATGTAAAGGCTGGATGTGTATACGTACTCTTTCCATTTACTATACCACCATTAGTAGTATCAGTACATTCTTCACTTGATGCAGAATCATCATCTGTTAATATATTATCATGACAACTAACTGTTCCTGTTGTATTAATTCCATATTCAAACTTTACATTTATCATTTGTTCATTGGCTGTTTCATTATTTCCATTAAAGATTGTATATTTATATCTTGGAATCCATACCCACATTGTTGTTATATCATCCATTTTTACTTCTGTTCCAGGAGTTGCTTTTAAGTAAGTATCTCTGCCTTCTTCTTTAACTGTTACAGCATTTGCCCACATAAAATCATTGTAATCATACCATTTATATGTTTCATTACGATTAGTTGCATCTGCTACTTTCCATTTACTATCATTAGTATCATAATAAACTGGTATCATATTATTAAGCAACTCTGGTGGATTTGCTCCACTTTTATCAAGACTTAAAGGTTGACTTCCTTCAACCATTATCTTTTTAGAAAAACTTCTTCCTCCCTCTTCAACATTATAATCTATCCAACAAACTATTTCATAATCAATAGTCTCTCCTGATTCAATTGTACCTGAATCAATTAATCCATCTTCACTTAAATTTTTTATATCTAATATTTCTTCACTTCCTGAACTACTCTTAGTTCTCTTTAATCTATACCTAACATCTTTATTTGCTAAAGTACTAACAACACTATCATCTATTAAACTAACTTTATACTCAGATAAAATTGATCCTTTATTTGTTATTTGAAATGTTCTTGCTTCTCCATTTACTCCATCTTCATCACTTAATGGCACTTGATTACTTAAATCCAACCCTTCTAATTCTCTAGTAATTTCTATTCCAAAATTAGTAACTAAATCTATTTTTTGTTTTTCACTTGCTTTTTCTACTCTTAAATAGGCATAGCTTCCGCCAAGGATACTCATGACAACAATAATACTTGTTATATAAACCAAAAAGTTTTTCTTTTTCATTTTTACCTCCTTTGCCTATTCTTTATGTATATAATCTTCCAATTATCATTATACAATATTTTGCTAATTTTTGAAATACCTAAATTAAGCTACTTGATATCTAGACTTTTTATTAAATGATAAAACATCTAGAAAAATTCTAGATGTTTATCTATACACTAAAGATAAATTACTTTAGTTAGTTTATCAGTTCATTTATCTTTTTTGTTTTCTTAACATTTAGTTAAAAATTAATTTATCCCATCATAAGCTTTAAATTTGTAAAACCAATTGTCTCCATTATCACTGCCACCATCTAATTCATTTCTTGGAAATTGACAATGATATTTATTATCAGTAGTAAAATAACAATTTCGACCAAGATAACTACCAGGAGCATCTTCAGCAGTATCTTTCTTTATATTAGCAATATTAGTTTTACTCATTTCATAATAATATTCAGCTTCATTTTTATCATTCCAAGTATCTGGATGAATTATATTTTCAAAATTAAACTTATACTTATTATTTAAATAATTACTTCCAACTTCTCTATTTGGATTATAAGTTTTTAAGAAAGGATCATCTAGTTCTATTTGTCTAAATTCTATCTTTTCACTTGGAAAATCAAAGGAACAAGCTGGATCACCTTTATCATCTTTTAAATCAAAGTTATAATTTCCTCGATATCCTCCACTTGGAATTAAAACGTCTAAGTAGGCAGAATCTTCTTTTAAATCAACAAAGAATAATCGGCCACCTGCTAATTGAGCAATTTCTGGAGAACATTCATTTTGATCACCAGTTTGCATATCTATACAAGACTCAGGTAACTCCATTTTTTTAGAAAAATTAGATTTACATACTTTTTCAACTTCTATTGTTTTTCCATTAATTACTTCTGTTTTGGGTTTACCACAATCAATTTTAGTATTTGGAGTACCAGAATTTACAAGCTCTAATTCATCATACTCTTCACTATCAATATAATCGACTTTTAAAACAGCTTCCTGTTCTTCAAATCTTTCTTTATATTCTTCCAAATTACTAATTTTAGTTAATTCAATATATGTATCTAAAACTTCATCCATTTGTTCCTTTAAGGCTTCTATATACAATATTTCTCTTCTTGCATCTTCTTTATAAATTGTATATTCTTGAGTTTGACTTTCCGTTGTTTGATTTTCTGTTGTTTGATTTTCTGTTTCAGTAGTTCCTCCTTCTGTTGTAGAATTTTCATCAGTTTCTGGTGGTGGAGGTGGTGACTCTGGAACATTTGGATCAGCTAATATACTCTCATAATAATCAATACTATCTTCATAACTCTTGTACTGCTCTTTAAACTCTTTAGCTTTGAAAGTATAAGTACAAATCATATTAGTACTTAACTCTACAGATATAGGAATACCTTCCTTACCTTTAAGTGAGAAATTAGTTATATTACTAACCCAATTTTTTTTCTTTATTCCATTTGCAAAACCATTTACATTAATTAAAACACTATATCCTTTATATTTTTTGCCATTTTCTTCATATCCTTCATAGCATTCTTTTCTGTAATAATTATTTTCATCACTTGCATCTTCTGTTTTAACAGTATCAACGGTTGCAGTTCCACTACAAGCTGGAATATTTACTTTATTACTTACCCAATAAACTTCAGGATTTTCAGGAACTGTAAATTGTTGTCTTGTTTTATCGGTTCCTAAATACTCAAATGTAAATTTTTCATTAGTCTCATGCCATCCATTAGCTGAATAAGGATCTATTTCTATTTCAAATGGTCCAAATTTAGTACCTGAACTTTCTAATTTTCCAACATTAAACTTCTTATATCTTCCTTCTCCATCAACTAAGAAGAAACTATCACCAATTTCATCTGTAAGTTCTGTTGAATATGTATAACCATTAGCCTGGGCATCTTTTTTCATATCTTCAGCTATTTTTTTAAATGTATCATCCCAATCACTTGATGGTCCCCTGTAGTATTTATTTTTATCATCAGATGAACCACTTATAATCGCCTTCATAACTGTTGCATCACAATCATTATAACTTTTACCAGCTGTGCATCCAAGTCTAATTGCTGAATTAAGTCTACCTAAACCAGAACCTGAGCAATAACCTTTATATCTTG
>CANRCN010000063.1 GCA_947629135.1 uncultured Bacilli bacterium
AAATATACAGCCAAAGCCCCATCAACTGGTAAAACAACTAGTAAAGATTTACCTGTTGAATATCATACAGATAAAAATAATATAGTTTGGATAGCTGGTAATGAAATAACTGGAATGAGTGAAAGTGGTAATAATGGAGTTAGGATTACAGCAACTTATAAAAATTTACAAGCAAGTGTATATGTTAGAGTAGTTTCTACTTTAGAAGAAAAAATAACTCAAATTGGATGTGGCGATTTAATATTAAATGTTGGAGAACAAGGAAAATTATCATGTAAAAAATTAGATGCTAATCATGATAAATTTCTTGAAATAACAAAAGCAGATAAATATCAGTCTAGTAATACTAAAGTAGCAACAGTTGATGCTTCTGGAAATGTTGTTGCTAAAAAGGCTGGGAAAGTAACTATTACAACAACAGCTAATGGTTTAAAGTCAACTTCTAATGTTACAGTTAAAGATTCAAGTATTAAATCAGTAAGTTTAAGTGTAGGGGCTAAAAAGATAAAAAATGGTAGTACAACTAAAGTTAGTTATACTTTAAAAACTAAAGATGGAAGTACAATTACTAGTGATCAACATGTAACTATAACTTCTAGTAATACTTCTGTTATATCTGTAAGTGGTTCTACATTAACAGCTAACAAATCAGGAAGCTCTAAAATAAAAGCAGTTTATAATAATGGTAGTAAAGTAACTTCTAAAGCTATTACTGTAACGGTTTATGAGTTAAAACAATGCTATCGTTATAAAGCAGTATCTACATCTCTTAAAGCTTGTCCTCGAGGATATGCAACATTAAGTTCTAAAGATTCTACTTGTTATGCATTAGTTAATGGTGTTTATTCATCTTTGGTATGTGGATATAATGTAAGTAGTGGTAAAGCAGTTAAAATAAGTGGTAGAAAATGGCAAAATAATTTATGTTACAACCTTAATAAATCTGTAAAAAGAGGAACTGGTGAAAAGGTTACAGCTCCTTCCTATTCTTATACTAAATCTAAAAAAGTAGCTCAAAAGGGTGAATTTACTGCTTCAAAAGATACTCTTCAATGTAAAGGGGAGTGTTCAAAATCAGCTTGTAGTTAATTAGAAATTAAATATGTAAATTTTGTTAAAGAAAGTGATTAGAGTTATAGACAAATCACTTTTTTTATTTTATAATTAAATATGAAGGTTGAGTTGATAGTATGTATAATTATATAATTGGAAAAATTGCCGAAGTTGATAGTAATTTCGTTACTTTAGAAAATAATGGAATAGGTTATTTAATTAATACTCCTAATCCTTATGCTTTTAAAGAAGGAGAAGAATATAAAGTTTATTTGTATCAACAAATTAAAGAAGATGAACATTTATTATTTGGATTTAAGACGATTGAAGAAAAAGAATTGTTTTTAAAATTAATAAGTGTTAAAGGATTAGGACCTAAGATGGCTCTTCCAATAATTGCAGCTGGTTCAATTGTTGGAATTGCAGATGCTATAAATAGAGAAAATATTTTATATTTAAAGAAATTTCCAAAAATTGGAGATAAATTAGCAAGACAAATGATTCTTGATTTAAAAGGTAAAATAAATGTTTCAGGAGTTGTTGAAGAAACAGGACCTGACGAAGTATTTGAAGCTCTTATAGCACTTGGATACAAAGATAAAGATGTTAAAAATGTAGTTTCAAGAATTAATCGTGAAAATAGTATAGAGGAGCAAATTAAAGAAGCATTACGATTAATGATATAGAAAGGAGGATTTTAGGATGCGAGTTGTTGATAGCGAAAAAGAAGAAGAAGATACTTTAATTGAGTCAAGTATTAGACCTTTAACTCTTTTGGAGTATGTTGGTCAAACAGAAACCAAAGATAATATTAAAGTATTTATAGATGCCGCATTGATTAGGGATGAAGCATTAGATCATGTTTTATTATATGGACCTCCAGGACTTGGAAAAACGACACTTGCTATGATAATAGCTAACGAACTTCATAAAAATATAAAAACAGCAAGTGGACCTGCAATTGAAAAACCAGGTGATTTAGCAGCTATTTTATCTACTTTAGAACCTGGAGATGTGTTATTTATCGATGAAATACATCGAATACCAAGATATATTGAAGAAATTTTATATCCAGCTATGGAAGATTTTACTTTAGATATTGTAGTTGGAACTGATGCTCAGGCTCGAAGTATAAAAATTGATTTACCTCCTTTTACATTAGTTGGAGCAACAACCAGAGCAGGAGATATTACTAGTCCTTTAAGAGATAGATTTGGTATAGTTTGTAAATTACAGTATTATACAAACGAAGAACTTAAATTGATTGTTGAAAGAACAAGTAGAGTTTTAGATATGCCAATTGATGAAGAGGCAGCCATTGCAATTGCAACAAGAAGTAGGGGAACTCCAAGAATTGCTAATCGATTGTTTAAAAGAGTTCGAGATTTTGCACTTGTTGCAGGATATGATCAAATAAATTTAGAAACTGCAGAAGATGCTCTTGATAGATTAAAAGTTGATAACTATGGACTAGATGAAATTGATCATCAATATTTAAAAAGTTTAATTGAAAAATTTAATGGGGGACCAGTTGGAGTTGAAACTTTAGCATCATCAATTGGAGAAGAAGTAACTACCTTACTTGATGTATGTGAGCCATTTCTTATGCAAAAAGGTTTTATCAAAAGAACTCCAAGGGGAAGAGTTGCAACTATGAAATCTTATAAGCTTTTAGGAATAAATTATCAGGAAAATTTATTTAGTTAAAGGAGATATTTATGGAAAAAGTAATAGAAATAAAAGAAATTAAAGAGCAAGATAAGACTTTAGGTCCTTATACTAGAAGAAGATGTTTAGTTAAAACTTTGGAGAATAAAGAAGAAAAAAGTGAAATATATTTTTTAGATGAAGAAGCAATTTTGGAAAAGATATATGCTTATATTAATTATTTAAATTCAATGAAAGATAATGGAATTAAACAAAAAAGATCTTTAACAACAGAAGAGAGAAGAAACAGAAATATGAAGGCTTCTATGGTTTATTCTTTGGGAGTAGTTTTGATTTTGTTATCTCTTTTAACATCCGAGGTACTTGGAATTCCTTTATTAATAGGAGGAGTCGTAGTTATTCTTGGAACAGCGGTTGTTGCCAATGATCTTCTTTTCTACCATAGAATTGAAAATTCTCCATTAGTTTTAGATATTGAAGATAAAATAAATGAAGCTAAAGAGTTAGAAAAAGAAGTTGAATATGAAATGTCTAGAAAAGAAAGTATGGATTTTGCTAGATATAAATTTGAAAAAATTGCTCGGCAAAGAAAACAAGTTATTATTGACAAGATATCTTTAAGAAATGCAATTGAAGATTTAAGATATCGTGCAGTAAGAGAAGCTTGGGCAAAATATTCTAATTTAAAACCATCAAGAGTTGATGATAATATTAAAAATGATGGTTATCATGAACTTCCTGATGTAATTGTTGCAAGAAGGTGAAAAAATGAAGGTTACTGATTTTGACTATCCACTAGATGAATCCTTAATAGCTCAAACACCTATTTTAAAAAGAGATGAGTCAAGATTGATGATTTTAGGACGTAAGACAGGGGAAATTAGTCACAAAAAATTTTATGATGTTATTGATTATTTAAATCCAGGAGATGCTTTGGTTTTAAACGATACCAAAGTTATTCCAGCAAGACTTATTGGTGAAAAGGAAGAAACGAAGGCTGTAATTGAAGTATTGTTATTAAAAGATAAAGGCGAAGATATTTGGACAACTCTTGCAAAGCCTGCTAAAAGAATTAAACTAGGAACAATTGTTAGCTTTGGTAATGGAGAATTAAAGGCTGAATGTGTTAAAGTTTTAGAAGATGGAATTCGGGAGTTTAAGTTAATCTATAATGGTATATTAATGGAAATATTAGATAAATTAGGTATGATGCCACTGCCACCATATATTCATAAAAAGTTAGATGATAAAAATTTGTATCAAACTGTTTATGCTAAAAATATTGGCAGTGCAGCTGCTCCAACAGCAGGATTACATTTTACTAATGAATTATTAGATAAAATAAGAGCTAAAGGAATAAAAGTTTTATTTATTACTCTTCATGTTGGTTTAGGTACATTTAGACCAGTTATGGTTGAAGATATTAAGGATCACGAAATGCATAGTGAATATTATTCCATGACTAAGGAAGTAGCAGATGAACTTAATAAGGTTCGAGAAAGTGGTAATAAAATAATAGCTGTTGGAACAACTTCAACAAGGACACTTGAGACAATTATGGCAAAGTATAATGAATTTAGGGAGTGTGCAGGGAATACAAATATTTTTATTTATCCTGGATATGAATTTAAAGCTATTGATGGATTAATTACTAATTTTCATTTACCAAAATCAACTTTAGTTATGTTAGTAAGTGCATTTTCCAAAAAAGAATATATAATAAATGCTTATATGGAAGCTCAAAAGGAAAAATATCGTTTCTTTTCTTTTGGCGATGCTATGTTAATAATATAAGGAGGCTAAAATGAATGAGAAAAACAAAAAAATGGATTATAAAACTTTGAATGAATTAATAAAAACAGGAAGTATATTGTTAAAAATTATGCTTACTTTATTTATTCTAGCTAGTGCAGTTTTAGTAATTTACTTACTTGATAAAACTAGTGTTTTAGTTACTATTGGTAAGATTTTTGGAATTGTTTCTCCTTTATTTATAGGTTTAGGACTTGCTTGGCTTTTAGAACCAGGAATTAATTATTTTGTTAAAAATAAGGTTAATAGAAAACTTGCTGCCGTTGCGGTTTATTTAATTTTTATATTTGCTATTATCTTAATTTTAGCTTTAATTGTTCCAGAGTTTATTTCTCAGGTTAATGAATTAATCAAAAAAATACCAGATTTCTTAAGTGAAATAGAAACGTTTATTAATAATATATTTGTTAATATTTCTAGTACTGATTTTGATTTAACAGCCTTAAAAGATAATTTATTAAATTCAATTAGTAATTGGGCTAACAACATATCTAGTAAATCTTTAACAGGTATTGTTAATGGAGTAGGATCTTCTTTAAAAGTAATATTTAATTTTTTAATGGGTCTATTAATTGCCTTTTACTTTTCACTTGATTTTAGTAAAGTTAGTAAATATATTAATATCTTTATTCCAACTAAATATCAATCTGAGGTAAATAAAATAAAATTAACTTTAAATGATATGCTTAGGAGTTATGTTAATGGAACTTTATTATCTAGTTTATTTGTAATGATATTATCACTTATTGGATTTTTAATAGCAGGAGTTTCATCACCACTTTTGTTTGCTATCTTTTGTGCTATTACTAATATTATTCCATATTTTGGGCCTTATATTGGAGGCATACCTGTTATTGTGGTTGGATTTGCTATTAGTCCATTAACTGGAATTATTTGTTTAATAACCGTTTTCTTAGTTCAATTCTTAGAAGGAAATATTTTACATCCTTTAATAGTAGGAAAAGCAATATCTCTTCATCCAATTACTATTATGATGAGTTTATTAATTTTTGAGTATTTCTTTGGAGTAGTAGGTATGATTTTTGCTCCTCCAATTGTTGCAACCTTAAAAATATTATATATTTACTTTGAAGATAAACATCATTTCTTAAATAGATTAAAAGCAACTATAAAATAGTAATATTATAAAATAATAAATGTCAACAAAAAAAGGTTGACAAGCATATAATTATAATGTATAATTAATAAGCAAGAAAGGAAGTGTTATTATGGCAGTTAAATTAAGATTAAAAAGAATGGGAAGTAAAAAGAAACCAGTTTATAGAATTGTTGCTATTGATTCACATAACAAAAGAGATGGAGAATATATTGAATTAGTTGGAACTTATAATCCTTTAACTAATCCAGCAACAGTTAAAATCAATGAAGAAGTTGCTATGAAATGGTTAAAAACTGGAGCTATTCCAAGTGATACTGTTAGAAACTTATTAAGTGATGCTGGTATTATGAAGAAGTTCCATGAGTCAAAGAAAGGCGAATAAAATGGATTATGTAGCATTAACTGAAAGACTTATTAAAGCCTTAGCTAAGGATTCTGATGCAGTAACTGTTAAGGAATTTCCTAGTGAAGACCCTAAGAAAGTTGAAATTGAAGTTTTAGTTTCTGAAAGTGATTTACCTAGAGTAATCGGAAAAGGTGGTCGTAATATCAATGCTGTTAGAACTATATTAAAAGCTAGCAGTAGCTTAAATGATCATAAATACATTAATATAAATGTCGAAAGTTTTTAAACTAGTTTTCTAGTTTTTTTCGTTTACTCTTTATTTATTTTAAAAAATAGTATATAATCTTGTATAAGGAGTTGAAAACATGATCAATAAAATTGATATAATTACGATGAAATTATTGCATTACTTTATTACAGTAAAAAACTATAGTCCTGTTATGGTACAAGGAGCTAAGAATGAAATTTGGCTTGAGAATTTAGAAGAAGATATTAAAATAATTAGGATTGTTAGTAATTATATTCATAATAATGAACAAATGCAATTTGATATATTTAAAACCAAAAGGTTAGCTACAAAAATTAAAAGAAAAACTTTATCTTTTAAAATGAAAGTTTTAAATATTTTCTTAAATTTAGGAGATAATGTAAGTGTTGATGAATTAGAAAAAGTAAAAGATAATGTTTGTATATTTGTAAATGCTAAAGAAGAAGAAGATATTTTAAAAAATAAATTTGTTAAAGAAAATTTTAGCGATATAAGTAATAACTTTGTATATGATGAAGAAGGATTTGGATTATTTTTGAAAATTACTAATGAAATAAATCAAAAAAATAGAGAAGAAGCTATTAAAAATGAAGAAGTATTTGAACCAAAAAAGATAATAATTACTTATGTTATAATAGGTATATTAGTTGCTATTTATGTATATGGTTTATTATTTAATCAAAGTGAGAATTTAATTAATGCTTTTGCTGTTTATGGACCATTTATTAGAAATTATCATGAGTATTATCGAATTATTACTGGAACACTTCTTCATGGGGGGTTCATTCATTTAATTTCAAATTGTTATGCTTTATATATAATTGGTAAACAAATTGAAACTTTTTATGGTAAATCCAAAATGTTATTGATTTATATTTTTAGTGCTATTACAGGAAGTTTACTTAGTATAACTTTATCTGAATATGCATCAGTTGGAGCAAGTGGAGCTATTTTTGGTTTAATGGGAAGTTTACTGTATTTTGGATATCATTATCGAGTATATCTTGGCAGTACTTGGAAAACAAATATTTTACCAGTTATCATTTTAAATCTTATGATAAGTGTTATGGTTCCTAATATAGATTTATTTGGTCATATTGGAGGACTTGTTGGAGGTATTTTAATTAGTATGGCAATTGGATTTAAAAACGAATCCGAAAAACAAGATAAAATAAATGGAGTTATTTTATCAATTATCTTCTTAGCTTTCTTAATATATTTAGGAATATTTGTAAAATAGGTTGCTAGATTAGTTTCTTGCAATCTTTTATTATATAATTATTATTTTTACTTATACTAATAAAGATGAATATGGAAAATAAAAGTGTATGGAGTAAATATTTAAAAGAAAATGATTTTAAAAATAATGAAATAACTGATTTTGATGTTTTAATTATAGGAGGAGGAATGTCTGGAATTTTAACTGCTTATTATTTAAAAAATAGTAAGTTAAAAGTTGGAATTTTAGAAAGAAATAAAGTTTTAGAAGGAATTACTTCTAAAATGACGGCTAAAGTTACAGTTTTACAAGATATTTTAACTAAAATTGAAGAAGATAAAATTGATACTTATTTAAAAAGTCAAATCGAAGGTATGAAATTATTAAAAAGTAATATCTTAAATAGTAATTTAGAATGTGACTTTAAAGAAAATGAGTCTTATTTATTTACAACTAAGACAAATAATGTAAAGAAATTAAAGAAAATAAAAATGCACTTAGATAATGTGAAATTTAAAACAAAATTTAAAGAATTAAATTTAGATAATATTGATGTAAAAGCATCTATTAGTACAGAAGAATCTTATGAAATAAATCCTGTTAAATATTTAGAAGAGATTATAAAAATGCTTGATAATACTGTAATTTATGAGAATATTAATGTTATTCAAGTTATTAAAGAAAATGGAATATTTACAGTAAAGACTAATGATAAAGAATATAAAAGTAAAAGAATTGTGTTTGCAACTAATTATCCTTATTTTTTAAAACCTCTTTTGTTTCCAGTTAAAGTAAGACTTGAAAAGTCTTATATTGGTTATGGTAAAACTAATTTAAAAATAAATAAAAATATAAATGCTATAAATATAGATAAAGATGTACATTCTATTAGATTTTATAAAGGAAAAATGATTTATTTAACAGGATCTAGAATGATTGCTAGTAATGTTAATGACACTAAGGGATTTATGAAAGTTAATAGTAATGGATTTTTAAGTAATATTGATAATCAATGGAGCAATTTAGATATTATTACAAATGATTATTTACCAATTGTAGGAAAATTATTTAAAGATATGTATATTTTAACTGGTTATAATACTTGGGGAATCTTATCTAGTCATATTAGTGCTTCAATTATAGCTAATTTAATAGAAAATAAGAAAAAATATTCTAAGTATCTTGAATTATTTAAACCAAAAAGAAAATTAACTTTACAAAAGTTTATGAATTCTACTTTAAATATTTATGAAAGTATGAATGGATATATCAAAGGAATTATTAATAAAAATAAAATGATCTTTTATAGTAAAAATGAAGCAATGTATTTAGATAATTTAGGAAATAGTTATATTGTAAAAAGGAAGTGTCCACATTTAAAATGTAACTTATTATTCAATAGTGTTGAACATACTTGGGATTGTCCATGCCATGGCTCAAGATTTGATTTAGAAGGTAACTTAATATCAGGACCTAGTAGATATGACATTAAAATTAAAAAAAATGTCAAATGATGTAATTTAGTATTTACAATTTAAAAAAAATGGGTTATGATTAATATGAAAATAGCAGGAAGCTATTAAGAAAGGAGAAAAATTATGGCAGGAGATGGAATTAGATATAATTCATCAGGTATGCAACA
>CANRCN010000064.1 GCA_947629135.1 uncultured Bacilli bacterium
TATTTAATTTGATCATATTCCGTTTTAGCTATACTATATTCTTGAAATAATTTTAATAAATCTTTTTTATTACTTATATCTATATTAATAATCTCATGTAAAACTTTATTATACAAATCATCTGGTGCTTCAAGAGTTACAATAACCTCTCCTGTTGCTGGATCAACATTTGAAAGATAGGCTTTTTCTATTTCTTCAATCTCTGTAAAATGATTAGTTATCTTTTCAACATCCCTAAGCTTATCTATTTCAACAACACTCTCTCTGATTTTATCAATATAAACTTTTTTAACTGGATGATTATGATTAAGAACTGCTATCCAATCTGGAAGCTTAACTTTTACCTCAATAATTGGAAATTCATATAAAGCTTCTCTTAGAATGTCATACATATCATGTTCACTCATAGTCTCAACGGAAATTGGCATAACAGGTACGTTGTATTTTTCTTTCAAACTATCAGCTAACTTTACAGTATCAGGTAACATTGGATGAGTTGAATTTAAAACAACAATAAATGGTTTATTCAATTCTTTTAATTCACTTATTACTCTATCTTCAGCATCAAGATAATCATTTCTTTCAAATTCTCCAATTGATCCATCAGTTGTAACAACTATTCCGATTGTTGAATGTTCTTTAATTACTTTTTCTGTTCCAATTTCAGCTGCTTCTTTAAATGGTATCATTTCATCATACCAAGGTGTTTTAACCATTCTTGGACCATTTTCATCTTCAATTCCTTTAGCATTGTCAATTATATAACCAACACAATCAATTAACCTAATTTTACAAGAAAAGTCATCAATATTAATATCAATTGCATTATTTGGAACAAATTTAGGTTCTGTTGTCATTACTGTTTTTCCAGCTGCACTTTGAGGTACTTCATCTAAACATCTTTTCTTTTCATATTCATCAGGAATATTAGGTACAATTAAAGTTTCAACTACTTTTTTTATAAAAGTACTTTTACCAGTTCTAACTCCCCCTACTACCCCAAGATAAACATCTCCACCAGATCTTAAAGCAATGTTTTTTATAATTTCTTTTTTGTCCATAGACACTTCCCTTTCTTTACTCATTAAAGAATATGTGTCTTTTTCTTGATTAGAACCTTTTTCTCTTTTTTATTAATGGTTTAATAAAAAAACATTCTATTTATTAGAATGCAAACATTTTATAAACTTTAACAAACTTCAAGCATTTTTCCCATAAATGGCTTTTTTAAAACTAATCTTTTAACAAACTCTGGCTCTTTTGTTTTCTCTTCTTGACTTAAAAGCATTAAAAGATATTCTCTATATTTATTTAAATCTATTAATTCTTGTTTTAAACTTTCTCTTTTACTATTTATATAATCTATTTTAGCTTTTCTAAGTTTAATTTTTAAAATTAAAGCATCATTATCCATAATATCACCTTTTTTTCTTTGTATTATACAGCTTTTCTTAATTTTTGTCAATCAATAACTAACTCAATATCCGATAAGAAGAAATAATCTCCTGTTACAAAATCACAGACAAAGAAGTTAAATTTAAATTCATTTAACAAACTAAAGAATGAAGAATATGAACCATTACAATCTAAAACCATATGACTTTTCTTAACTTTTAAAACACTAACTTCATCTTTATATAAATTATTTATAACATGTTCATTATCAATTTTTGTATATACTAAATTATTATGCATTTTTAAATAAAGTTTATTATTAACAGCTAAAGTATCAATTCCTATACATATTTGTTTAAATAAATTATAACCATACGAGAGTTCATCACTACTCATATTATATAAACTATTTAATATTTTATATAAATTATCTAAGTTCTCCTTATATAAGTTTTCAAGTTCTCCTCGAATATTAAAAATATAAAATCTCCTCATTTAAATCACCAAAGCTATTATATAAAACCTTAGAGTCGAGGATTGTCGAACGAACAGTCAAAATATAAAAAAAGAAATTATGCCCGAGAGACATATTTTCCGTCTTTACTAGAAATTAAAATTACTTCATCTTGATCAATAAACATTGGAACTTTTACTACTAAACCACTTTCAAGAGTTGCATCTTTCATAGCAGTAGATGTTGTATTTCCTTTAACACCAGGTTCAGTATGCACTACTTTCATAGCAATTTTATCAGGTAAATTCATACCTAACATTTCACCTTCGAAGAACATAATATCAACATCTAAGTTCTCCTTTAAAAGCTTAGCATCATCTCCAATTACACTTTTAGGAAGTTCTATTTGTTCATAATCATTCATATTCATAAAATAATAAACATCATTCATAGAATATAAAAATTGCATTGGTTTCTTTTCAATTCTAGCTGCTTCAACCTTAACACCAGCATTAAATGTATATTCTGCAATAGAACCAGTTCTTAGATTTTTAAGTTTTGCCTTAACAATTGCAGCTCCTTTACCAGGTTTTACGTGTTGAAACTCTAAAACAGTATAAATATTTCCTTCGTATTGAATAGTCATTCCTATTTTAAAATCATTTACATTTATCATTCTTAATCACCCTATCAATTATTTTTTCTCTTTGTGAACAGTATGTTTTTGACATTTGCTACAATATTTTTTCAATTCTAAACGATCAGTTGTATTCTTTACATTTTTATTAGTTCTGTAATTTTCTTCATTACATTCACTACAAACTAAAGTCTTTCTTTGTCTATTTCCGACTTTTGCCATTTTTATCCCTCCTTCGTGTTTCCATTAAATTATAGCAAATAAAATTTGATTTTACAAGCATTTTTTACTTTTTATTCTCCTTTTCTTATTAATTTTATGAATTTTTTATTTAAAATTACACTCAATTGACACTTTTTCTTTAGTTTAATCAACTATTATTTGAAAAATAAGTCGTTATTTTGTATAATATAATTAGGTGAAGGTTATGGAAAAAGTTGGTATAATCTGTGAGTACAATCCTTTTCACAATGGACATATTTATCATTTACAAAGAATAAAGGAAATGTTTCCAAATTCTCTTATTACATTAGTTATGAGTTCAAGTTTTACTGAACGTGGTGAAGCATCTTTTCTTACTAAATGGCAAAAAACAAGACTTGCTCTTATTTATGGTGTTGACCTAGTCATTGAACTTCCTTTTGTCTTTGCAACCTCAGCTGCTGATGTATTTGCTTATCAAGCTGTATCTATTTTAGAAAAATTAGGAATGGATTACTTAGTCTTTGGAAGTGAAACTAATGATATTGACATTTTTAAAAGTCTTGCCAGATGTATGCTTTATAATAAAGAATATGATCCCCTAGTAAAAAAATTTCTTGATTTAGGAAATAGTTATCCCTCAAGTATTTCTAAAGCTTTATATGACTTAACTGGAACTAAGTTAGCCTACTCCAATGATATCTTAGCTATTTCTTATATTAAAACTATTATGTTAAATAATTATCATATAAAACCTTTAACCTTAAAAAGAACCAATGAATACTTAAATCAAGAATTATCCGAACTAATTTCAAGTGCAACTAGTATTAGAAAAGCTTATTTAGAAAATGTTGATATTACTAACTATGTTCCTAAACAAACTAAAAATTTAATGAAAATTCCAAGAGATTATTTAGACAATTATTTTTATCTTTTAAAGTATAAGTTAATAACCGAGATAAATGAATTAGATAACTACTATGATGTTACAGAAGGTATTGATAAAAGAATTAAAAAAGTTATTTTTAAAGTCAATTCCTATGAAGAATTACTTGAAAATATTAAAACAAAACGTTATACATATACAAGATTAAATAGAATGTTCTTACATATCTTGATGAACTTAAAAGAAAATCCTAAAGATATGCCTCTTAACTATCTAAGAGTCTTAGGATTTGATAAAGAAGGACGTGAGTATTTAAAAAAAATAAAAGGAACTTTAGATATTCCTATTATTACTAATTATAAAGATATAGATGACAAGATATTAAAAATAGAACTAAAAACAACCATTCTTTATCTTCAAATAATGAAATTTGATTATTTAATAAAAGAAGAATTAAAATCTATCCCAATTCAGGTAGAAGATTAATTCTTTTTTTCTCCTCTTGGATGACAATTTTGATAAACTTTCTTTACTTCATCTAAAGTAACATGAGTATAAATACCCGTTGTTGAAATAGATGAATGACCAAGTAATTCTTGAACTGTTAATAAATCACATCCGTTATTTAAAAGATGAGTTGCTAAAGAATGCCTTAACATATGAGGAGTTATATGTTTTTTAAAACTTATCTTTTTAATTACTTCATTGATTATATAACTAACACCAGCTGTTGTTAAATGTTCTCCATGATAATTTAAAATTAAATACTCCTCTCCTTTTTTATTTAATTCTTTATAAACTTTTAAATAGTCTTTTAATAAATCCTTAACAACATCATTATAATAAACTATTCTTTCTTTTTCTCCTTTACCAATTATTCTAATACTTTGATTATTATAATCAATATCAGAAATTTTAATATCAGTTAATTCAGAAACTCTAACTCCTGTTGCATATAAAAGTTCTAAAATAAGTCTATCTCTTAAATCATAAGAATCTTTAATCTCTAAATTATGAAATATTTCTAATAATTCATTATAAGATAAATATCTTGGTAATTTCTTAGCACTTCTTGGAAGACTAACTAAATTAAAAGGATTATCTTCTATTTTTCCTTCTAAATTCAAATATTTATAAAAACCTTTAATAGCACTTATATGTCTTCTAACACTTTTATTAACTAAATTCTTATCTTCATAATGTTTAAATAAATTCATAAGTATATCATAAGTAACATCCTTATATTTAATACCTTCTAAATCAAGTAATTTAAAATAATCTTCTAAATCAAGTTTATAATTAAGAATTGTTTTATCACTATAATTTTTATTGTATTTCAAATAATCCAAGTATTCATCTATTACTTTTTTATTATTCATACTTCACCTTCTAAAAATATTATAAACCATCTTAAAGATTGTTGCAAGAAATACTAAATTTAAAATCTTGCTTAAATTTATAATCTTATATTACATTTTATAAAAACACACTAACATTTTTAGTTGTTAGTGTGCTACTTTTTTATTTAATTATTTTGTTTTTGATTTTTGTTCAAAGTAACCAGCATTTTCTAATGTTTCCCTTATCTCTCCCAAATTAGAATACATAATGAAATATTGATATATACTCTCTTTCTGCTTATTCAATAAAGTATTAAATTCTTTATATTGTTTTGCTAATAATTCTAATATTCGCTTATATTCAAGAGAATCTTTTTCAAGCAACATCAAACGACTATATAATATACTCATTGATTCATCTAGTTTATTTAATTCTGGTTCAAATTTATTCATCTTAGCACCGCCTTCTTCTTGATTTTATCATATTTTTTCATAAGTTCCTAATAAAAATTTGCATAACCAATTATTAAAAAAAATCATTTTCAACTTTGTTTAATTAAAACAAAACTTTTGGATTAATACCTAACAGACCAAAATTAGTTATATCCTTTCTTTATTATATGAAGTCGCCTTCATCTGTATGCAGAATATCACATTTGGATTAAAATTGCAACTAGTTTTGAAAATATTTTCCAATTTTTAAACTTCTTTATAGTCTCCATCCATAATTGAATATAGATACATATAAATATCTTTATCAGTCTTAGTTTTAATATAATCTTTATAACCATTAAGCTGTTTAATATACTCTTTATCATCTATATGTTTTAACTTATAATCGATTATTTTAATATCCTTATCCCCTTCTAACATTAAATCAATAATACCATGTTTTTTAATACCATCATCAAGATAAATAAATTCATATTCTTTATAAATAGTTTTTGAATCAATATCTAAAGTTAAATCTGAATTAAAAAACTTTTCAAAATATCTTTGATAATTACTAGGTATTAAACTTAAATCTTTCTTTTTAAAATCTGTTATTTCAAATAAATAATGTAATTTTTCTCCAAATTCTAACTTCTTTTTATCATCAAGACTTATAAAAGTTTTACTTGATTTAGAAAATTTTGATTCTTCTTCCTTATTATTATCTATAATAAATTCAGAAACCTTTATAATATCATTAGTAGGCTCTAAACTATCTAAAACATTAGTTTCCTTAATAATATTATAATCTTTAGTTAAATTATAATCACTTAAATTAATATTTTTAGTATATGGTTCTAATTTATCTGAAATCGAATTTAAAATACTAGCAAATGATTTATATTTAAGTCTTATATCAATATCAACCATATCATTACTTTCCTCTTCATCGCCTTTTAAAGAGGTTACTAAAATCATCTTTTCACGAGCTCTAGTTAAAGCAACATAAAATAATCTAATTCTTTCACTTATATCTTCTTTTAAATAATTATTTTTATATAAGGTATATAAAATAGTTGGTTTAATTCCTTGATAATTAATTGGAGTTATAAAACCATATTTATTATCAAATAAAAACTTTTTATTTAAATCTCTAACATTGAATTTATTAGTAAGTCCTGTATAATAACAAATAGGATATTCAAGTCCTTTACTCTTATGAATAGTCATTATCTTAACACTATTAGGAATATTTTTATTTAAAGAATATTTAATTGTTTCTCCACTCTCTAACATCATATTAAGATAATCTAAAAAATCTAAATAAGTATAACCTAGTCCTTCTAAACTTAAAGCTAAATCCTTAAAATAATCAAGTCTAATAATGGATTCACCTATTCCTTCACTTGTTAATAATTTATCATAAAAATCAAATTCTTTAATTATTTTTTCAAGTAATATACTAACAGGTACTATATCTATAATATTTAAAATATTATTTAATTTAGAAACAATAATACTATTTTTATAATCTTTATTAGTAATAGTATCATATATAACATCATCATCTAAATTAAATAAATAACTTCTAGCTATACTTAAATAAGCATAAGCAAATGTCTTATCATATTTTTTTTCACTTAAACATTTTAATAAAACTAAAATATTTTTTAAAATATAAAGATCATTACTACCAGAAATAGTTTCATCTTTTAAAATAGTAAGATTTATTCCTAAATATTCAAATATTTTTTTATAAAGTGTAAATGATGTTGATTTATCAATTAAAATTACAAAGTCATCATAAGTAATATCTCTTAAAGTACTAGTATTTTTATCAAATACCTGATATTTATCTGAAACTTTTTTCTTTATATCTTTTGCAACTATAAAGGCTTCTATTTCATTTTTAGAATACTCATCTGATTCTAAAGTATAATTATAAAGTTCAAAATTTGAATCTTGCTCTTTACTCTTAATCTCGTTATATAAAGTGTTTCCAAAAACCATTTGATGTGATGCCTTATAATCAGCTCCTCCTAAATCTAAATCCATGATTAAATTAAAGATATAGTTAATATTATTTAAAGTTTCTTCCCTTGATCTAAAATTTTTAACTAAATCAATCTTAAACCCACCTACATCATTCATATAATTATTGTATTTGTCTTTAAATAAATTAGGATTAGCATTTCTAAATCTATAAATTGATTGCTTAATATCTCCAACCATATAAACATTATTATTTGAAATACATCCTATAAATAATTCCTGTAAGTCACTTGTATCCTGATATTCATCAATTAATATTTCATTAAAGAAGTCTTTTAATTCTAATCTTACAGAATCATATTCCTTAACTATTTTAATAGCAAGTTTACTAATATCTAAAAAATCATATAATCTATTTTCTAATTTATAGGCTTTATATTCATTATCAACTTTCTTAATAATTTTAATTATAGTTTTAATATAATCTTTAGTTTCTAATAAAGAATTTATTATATCTTCTTTATTTTCATAAGTACAAACTTTCTTTAATTCTTTTAAAATATCATTTATTTTTTCTTTATAAGGTTTAGCATCATCCATACCTTTTTTTAATCTAGGTAAAGTAATATCTAAGTTGTTTTTAATACTATCATAATCACGACTTTCAAGTAAATTATTTAAACTATCTAAAAAATCTCCATATAAATCTCCATCAAGAATTAATTCTAAGTTATCTAAGTTTGTTTTTATATTATCTATTTTTTTTCTTAAAATATTAAAAAATTCATTTTCTTTTTCTTCAAGATAATTAGAATTAAAATAACTTTCAAAATAATTATCTAAATAATTTTCCATATCATATTTTAAATCTAATTTATCATACATTTCTTTAATTAAGCTTTTTAATTCTTCATCATCTTTAACCGTAAAATCTTTTATTAGTTTAAGAAATAAAGAATCTTCTTCTCTATATAAATCATCAAATACCCTATCAAATATTTCATTTTTTTTAAATTTTAAAACTAAGTCATTAGCAATTTCAATATCAGAATCAATTCCTAGTAAATAATGATATTTCTTTGTAATTGAAAGAGCAAAACTATCAAAAGTTGTAATATAAGCTGAATCTATTTTTAAAAGTTGTTCGCTTAATCCTTCTTTAATAATAGCATTTCTAATTCTTTCTTTCATTTCAGCTGCGGCTGCATTTGTAAATGTTAAAATTAATAATCTATCAACATCAATTCCTCGTTTTAATTTTCTAATAACTCTTTCAGTTAAAACAGCTGTTTTTCCACTTCCAGCACCTGCTGAAACAATTATATTCATCCCATCTTTAGTAATTGCTAATTCTTGATCTTCTGTCCATTTAGGCATTACTATCACCTCCTATATTACTATGCTAATTAATTAATACCTTATCATTAAGATCAAGAATTAACTAATATTTCTTTTATTTTATTTTTAACTAGCTGAATTAATTGTTGTCATAGACTTACTTCCGTCAGAATATTCATAAATAGTTCTACCATCAGGAGTATCAGTTGTA
>CANRCN010000065.1 GCA_947629135.1 uncultured Bacilli bacterium
ATCTTATGCAATTGTTTTAGTTTTATTTATTTTATTAGTAATTATTCTAGGTAATTATATATAATTAGAAAGGGGAATACTATGAATTGTCAATCTAGTGAAACTGTTACTTCTTGCTCTTCTTATGGCAGAAGTGACAATGGTTTTTTAATTATTGTAGTATTATACATTTTACTTGCAATTATCTTAGGTTGCAGTAGTAGAAGTAGAGGCTACTAAAATTAATAAAAGACAGATGGCTAATTGCTATTTGTCTTTTATTATATAAATTTAAAAAAATTCATCTAAAAATTGATATTTAATTCCTATTTTGTATCTATACTATTTTTTATAAATCCATCAAATAGAGGATGAGGTCTAGTTGGTCTTGATTTAAATTCTGGATGAAATTGACATGCTATAAAATATCTTAATTTAGGAAGCTCAATTATTTCAACTAGGTTTGCTTCTTGATTTATACCTGAAAAAATCATGCCTTTTTCTTCTAATATATCTTTATATTTATTGTTAAATTCATAACGATGTCTATGTCTTTCTTTAATTAATTCTTCTTTATAAGTAGAATAAGCTAAAGTATTTTTTTCTAGTTTACAATTATAATTACCTAATCTTAAGGTTCCCCCCATATTAATAATAGACTTTTGATCACTCATAAGATCTATAATTGGATTTTTACATAGTGGATTAAATTCAGTTGAATTAGCATCTTCAATTTTGCAAACATCTCTTGCAAATTCTATAACTGAAAGTTGCATACCAAGGCAGATTCCTAAAAATGGAATATTATTTTCTCTTGCATATTTAATTGCTTTTATCATGCCTTCTATTCCTCTATTACCAAATCCTCCAGGAACAATTATTCCTTTAGTATTTTTAAATATTTCTTTTAAATTAATATTGTCTTTTTCTAAAGTTTCTGAATTTACATAGTTAATATTTATTTTAGTGTGATATTTATAACCTGCATGTCTTAGTGATTCAGCAACAGAAAGATAAGCATCATGTAAATCAGTATATTTACCAACTAAAGCTATTTCTATTTCTTTATTTAAATTATCCATTATTTGAATTAAATCTTCTAAATATTTTAAATTAGCTTTTCTTGGTGGTAAATCAAATTGTTTTAAAATAAGTTCATCTATATTTTGCTTATGTAAATTAATTGGTACTTCATAGATATTTTTAGCATCAACACAATCAATTATATTTTCTTTAGGAACTGAACAGAAAAGACTAAGTTTTTCTTTAATAGAATCGTTAGTTGCAAAAGGAGTTCTACATACTAAGAAATTAGGTCTTATTCCCATATTTTGTAAATCTTTAACACTATTTTGAGTAGGTTTAGTTTTGAGTTCATTACTACCAACTATAAAAGGAATTAAAGTTGTATGTACAAAAGCTGTTTCTTTTGGACCTTTTTCATATTGAATTTGTCTTAATGTTTCAATAAATGCTTGAGATTCAATATCTCCAACAGTTCCACCAATTTCAGTTATAACAATGTCTGCTTTGGAGGTTAATCCTGCTTCATAGACTTTATTTTTTATTTCATTTGTAATATGAGGAACAAGTTGAACAGTTGCTCCTAGATAATCTCCATGCCTTTCTTTTTCAATAACTGAAGAATAAATTTTTCCACTTGTAATATTTGATGTATAATTTAACTCTTCATCAATAAATCTTTCATAATGACCTAAATCAAGATCAGTTTCACATCCATCATAAGTTACAAATACTTCACCATGCTGGATAGGGTTCATTGTACCAGGATCAACATTAAAATATGGATCAAACTTTTGCATAAAAACTTTATAACCTCTTGATTTAAGTAATAAAGCAAGGCTTGATGCAGTTATTCCTTTTCCAAGACCAGATACAACTCCTCCAGTTACAAATACATATTTTGTCATAAAAAAATACCTCCTTGAGAGTAGGGGCTCTTAAACATTATAACATTTTCTTTAAAAAATAAAAATAATTTTTATTTATTTAATGAATTTTTCTGATAAAGTTTTAAATAATTATAATATTAAAAATTAATTTTAAAAAAATTTTTTTAGAAATTTTAGAGTAAGAAGTAGTTTTAATTTTTTAAATTGACTATTTTTTTATAAAAAATGTTCAAGTAATATTTTAAAGCCAATTAAGATTAAAACTCCACCTCCTATTATTTGAGCTTTTTTTTCAAACTTATTACCAATTACTTTACCAAGGTTAACTCCAACTATTGAAAATAAGAAAGCAGCAAGACCAATCATTATAATAGCTAGTTTTAAATTAACGTCAAAGAATGAAAAAGTTATTCCAACTGCCATAGCATCAATTGATGTTGCAAAACTTAAAAAAATAAGTTCGGAGATAGCAAGACCTGGTTTTACATCTTCATCGTGATAAGCTTCTTTAATCATATTAAATCCAATTATAAATAATAGAATAAAAGCTATTATATGATTAAAATCAATTAAAGATTTACTTAATTTAGAACCTAAAAAATAACCAATTAAAGGCATAATCATTTGAAATAAACTAAAAGATAAAGCAATAACTAAGCTATTTCTACGAAATTTATGTTTCATAGTTAAGCCTTTACAGATACTAACTGAAAAAGCATCCATAGCAAGAGCAATACTAATTAATAAAAGTTCAAAATTTTTCATAGACTATTCACATTTAATTATATAAAAAAAATCATTAAAAATTACTAGTATTTAAAAGACTATCTTTTTTCTTTTGTTTGTGTTAAAATAAAAAAAGGAGGAGAAAATGGAAGAATTTAATTATAAACCAAAGGGAGTTTGTTCAACAAATATTAAATTAATAATTGATAAAGATGTATTAACAGATATTGAGGTTACAAATGGTTGTCCTGGTAATTTACAAGGAATTAGAAGTTTAGTTCAGGGAATGAAATTAAAAGATGTAGTATCAAAACTTGAAGGAATTGATTGTAGAGGACGTGGCACTTCTTGTCCTGATCAAATAGCAAAATCTATTAAAGAATATTTAGGAGCTACTGTTAAATGAATATAATATTAGCATCAAAGTCTCCTAGAAGAAAAGAATTACTTGAAAGATTAGGCTATCCTTTTGAAGTTATAGAAAGTAATTGGGAAGAAGTTTGGTCAAATGACTTAAGCCCTCTTGATAATTGTTTTAATATAAGTTTAAATAAAGGACTTGAAGTTTTAAAAAAAACAAAAGGTGATAGAATAATTATAAGTTCTGATACAATTGTTGTAAAAGATTCAAAAGTATTTGGAAAACCAAAAGATCGAAATGATGCTTATTTGATGTTAAAAAAATTAAGTGGTAGTACTCATGAAGTTATTACAACTTTTCATGTTTTTCAAGTAGTAAATGATAAAGTAATTGAATATAAAGATTATTCTAAAGGAGAAGTCTTAATTGATAAATTAAGTTCTTCTGAAATTAATAAATATTTAGATACGAATGAAGCTTATGATAAAGCTGGAAGTTATGCTATTCAGGGAATATTTTCTAAACATATTGTTGGAATTAAGGGAGATTATTATGCGATTGTTGGTCTTCCCCTTAATAAACTATATAATATTATGAAAAAAATAATGAAATAAAGGTGATTGATATGGATTATGAGAATAAATTAATTAAATTATTAAATTTAGATGCCAAAAGAAATGGTAATGTTATAGAATTATATGAATTAGAAAGAATGGTTGGAACTATTAAAAAAATAGAAGAAAATAATGAAATATTTTATCAAACTTCTATTAATTTTAAAGGATTTAATTTTTCTAAAAAAAGAAATATAAAAGAAACAGGGTATAATTATAAATTTCAAATTCAAGATTGGGATAATCGAATTTTTATAGAAATGGATTTAGGTGAGACTCCTTATTTAACATTATATAGTGAAGCAACAGGAGCTATGTCTTTTTCGATAAATGATAGAGAATTAGATTTAAATTTTAGAACTCAAGTTTATAATGGTAGTTTATTAGAACATTTAATAGTAAGATTAAATACTAAAAGTGATTTAGAAAAGTACTTGGGTGATTATTATCTTTATGGAGCAGATATAACTAATAATAATGGACAATTAAAAAGAATGGAATTAACATCTAGATTAATTGATTCTCATGGTAAAGTTTTAGTTATAGCTAATTATGCAGGTCATGAAAGAAAGAATATTACTGAAGGGTCAGTTCGAGATACAATTAGACTTGATGAACATGGAAGAGAGGCTTTTTCAAGATTTAGAGCTTATATTAATAATTTATTTCCATTTGAAATGGATTTTTTAGAAACTTTCTTAGAAGAAAGAGGTATAAGAGATGATGCATTTATAGAATTGTATCAAGATTTAAGTAATTTTAAAAATTATTATGCTATTCGTGAAGTTAATGATACTACTTTACTTGGAGTTAATTTAGATAAAGAAGCAGAGCCTTTAAAGTCTTATGGAACCGTTATATGTGATTTAAAAGATTGCTATGATTTTGGTCATTTAAGAGGAACAGGTGATTATAGTGGTTATTATAGTTGGAATAATGAATATATATTTAGACTATCAAATAAGGATGAGGTAGAAAGTGTATTTGATATAAAAAATAGACAAGAAATTAAAGATATAGATGTTGCTAGAAGATTATATAAAGAATCTAAAAGTAAAGTATTAGTTAAAAAATGAAATATTATTATACATATGATACTAAATTAGGAAAAATTAGCATTGAAGGGGATAATAATTATATAACTAAAATAGTTTTAGGAAATTATAATGGCATAAAGAAAGAAACTAGTTTAATTAAGAAATGTTATATAGAAATTAAAGAATATTTAGATGGAAAAAGAGTATCATTTACAGTTCCAATCAAGTATCAAGGAACACCTTTTCAAGAAAAAGTATGGAAAGAATTATTAAATATTCCTTATGGAGAAATAATTACTTATAAAGAATTAGCAAGAAGAGTAGGTAATATTAAAGCTGTAAGAGCAGTTGGAACTGCTAATCATAAAAATCCCATACCAATTATTATTCCTTGTCATAGAGTAATTGGAAGTAATCAAAAATTAGTAGGCTATTTATATGGCTTAGATAAAAAGGAATATTTATTAAATCTTGAGAAAGTTGTTAGAAATGACTAACACTTTTTTTCTAGTTATGATATAATTAAATAAACTTACAAATAGGAGAACTTATGGATTTAGAAGAATATAAAATAGAAGATTTAATTGACAAAATTAATAAGTATCTTAAGGAAGATACTGGTATTATACTTAAAGCTTATAATTTTATAAGTAATTATTTTGATCATGATGAATTAAATCTTATTATGGAAACAGCTTTTATTTTAACAACGGTATATGCTGATATTGAAACAATTACAGCTAGTTTACTTTATAAACTTTTGACTTATGAAAAAGTAAGTGATAAAGAATTAAGTGAAGAGTTTCCAAAAGAAATAATTAAAATTGTAGCAGGAGCTTATAAGTTAGATAAGATTATTTATTCAACTGAAAATGAATATTTAATTGAATATTATAAAAAGATAATTGTTGGAATGACCGAAGATGTTAGAGTTATCATGATTAATCTTTCAAGTCGGGTTACCTTAATGCGAAATATTAAAGGTAAAAAACGAGAAGAAGCTAAAAGACTTGCTAAAGAATCTTTAGAAATAGTAGCTCCTATTGCTCATCATTTAGGTATTTATAAATTAAAAAGTGAGTTAGAAGATTTATCATTAAAAGTTTTAAAACCAGATGTTTATCACGATATTGTTGAAAAACTTAATAGTAAGAAAAAAGAACGTGATGAATTAATTAATAAGATGACTTTAGCAGTTAAGGAGATTCTTGATAGTCATGGGGTTAATTATGAAATTAAAGGGCGAAGTAAGAGTATTTATAGTATTTACAATAAACTTGATAAAGGAAGAAAATTTAATGATATTTATGATTTATTTGCTCTTAGAATTATGGTTCCTGATGAAGCTAGTTGTTACTTAGTTTTAGGACTTATTCATTCTAAGTTTAAACCTATTCCAAAAAGATTTAAGGATTTTATTGCTATGCCTAAAAGTAATGGTTATCAGTCTCTTCATACAACAGTCTTTGGAGTTAATAACACTTTATTTGAAATTCAAATTAGAACATTTGCTATGAACGAAGTAGCTGAGAATGGACTAGCAGCTCATTGGTCTTATAAAGAAAATCGAAAAGCTGATAATTTATCATCAACTGATCAAAAATTAGAATTCTTTAAAACTGTTATCGATAATTATCAAAATAAAATTGATACTAATAATATATATGAAGAAATGAAAGATACTAAAATGCATGGAAATATCTATGTTTTTACACCTAAGGGTGATGTACTTGAACTTCCTTATGGATCAACTCCAATTGACTTTGCTTATAAAGTTCATACTAAAGTTGGAGAAGAAATGATAGGAGCGGTTGTTAACAATAAAATTGTTCCTTTAAACTATGTTTTAGAAGATAATGATGTTGTCAAGATTAATACTAGTAAACAATCAACTGGACCTAAACTATCATGGTTAAAAATAGCTAAGTTAAATCAAACAAAAAATAAAATAAAATCTTATTTTCAAAAAGAAAGAAAAGAAGAAATAATTAAACTAGGTGAAGAATCTTTAGAAAAATATTTAAGAAAAAAACATCTTTCGAAGAAAGATTTATTAAGTGATGAAAATTTAGAACATATATTAAAAGAATTAAAGTGTAAAGATTTAAATGAATTATATTTAAATCTTGGTAATAATAAATATGTTCCTAGAACAATAGTTGAAATAGTTTATCCTCATGAGATACCAAAGTTGTATAAGAGAGAAGAAATTTATAAAAATAATACAGATATTAATGTTTCAGGAATAGATAATATTAAGGTTAATATTGCTTCTTGTTGTACCCCTGTTCCAGGAGATTCTATTGTTGGTTTTATTACTAAAAATAATGGAATTACTATTCATTTAAGGGAATGCAAAAATGTAAAAAGTCAAGATAGATTATTAGATGTTAGTTGGAAAGATGTAACTAAAAATAAATATTTAGCTAAAATTAGAATTTATACAAGTTCTAATACAAGTAATTTAACTGATATTATTAATAAGTTATCATCATCTGGTGTTATTGTTAATAATGTTATTACCAATGTAATTGATTTAAAATATAATTATGAATTATCATTTAAAATAGGAACAACTAAAGACTTAGAAAATATTTATAAAAATTTATATAAATTAGATTATGTTGCTGATATAGAAAGAGTGAGAAAATGAGAGTTGTTGTACAAAGAGTAAAAGAATCAAGTGTTAAAGTAGATGGAAAAGTGGTTGGAAAATCAGGATATGGTTTTATGTTATTAGTATCATTTACAGAAGGTGATGATGAAAAAGTCATTGATTATTTAGTTAACAAAATTGTTAATTTAAGAGTAATGGATGATGAAAATAAAGTTATGAATAAAAGTATTTTAGATATTAAAGGTAACATTTTATCTATTTCTCAATTTACTTTATATGCTGATACTAAAAAAGGGAATCGTCCTAGTTATATAAGAGCTTTAAATGGAAGTGAAGCATCAAAGTTATATGATTTATTTAATGAAAAATTAAGTAAGTTTGTTCCAGTTGAAACAGGAATATTTGGAGCAGATATGGAAGTTAGTCTTATAAATGATGGACCAATTACTATTTTGTTAGAAAAGGAGAATGAAAAATGAAAATACTTTGTATAGGCCATGCAGCTTATGATATTACTTTACCA
The DNA here is from genome assembly GCA_947629135.1 of uncultured Bacilli bacterium. GTDB lineage: Bacteria > Bacillota_I > Bacilli_A > RF39 > UBA660 > RUG591. The sequence continues at coordinate 7,771 of CANRCN010000065.1, forward strand.
GTTGATGTATATCCTATTGAAAATAAAAAGATGCGAATAAAAGATAAAAAGGTTGAATGTGGAGGAGGACCAGCTGCAACTGCTGCTTATTTACTTGCTTATTGGAAAGTTGATACTGCCTTTGCTGGAGTTGTTGGCAATGATTTATATGCAACAAGAATAAAAGAAGAATTTAAAAAAGTAGGAGTTGATATAACGTATCTTGAAGAAAATCCTGATTTAGATACTACTTCAAGTTATATAATTGCAAATAAAAGTAATGGTTCAAGAACTATTATTACTTCTAAAGATAAAGATTTAACTTTTAAAAAAATTCAAGATATTGAAGGAGACTTTGATTATATTTTAGTTGATGGAGATGAAGAAGAATTATCTTATAAAACTATTTTAAAATATAAAGGAAAAAGTATTTCATTAATTGATGCTGGAAAAAGTGATGAAAAAACAGTTAAGTTATCTAAAATTGTTGATTATCTTGTTTGTTCTAATGACTTTGCAAGAGATTATACTAAATTGCCTCTTGATTATGAAAATTTAGATACTATTAAAGCTATTTATGAAAAACTAGAAGAAGATTTTAAGGGAAAAATTATAATTACTTTGGAAAAATATGGTTCATTTACTAAAATAGATAATGAATATCATTTAGTTCCAAGTATTAAAGTTAAAGCTTTAGATTCAACTGGGGCTGGGGATATTTACCATGGTGCCTTATTATATTTTCTAAGTCAAGGTTATCCTTTACTTGAGGCTATGAGATTATCAAATATTACATCGGCTATTTCAGTTACAAGAGTAGGAGGAAGATATTCAGTTCCAACTTTAGAGGAAGTATTAGAATATGCCAAACAGTAGTATACCGTCCCTTGATTTACATGGGGAATACAAAGATGCAGCTATTATCTTGACAGATGAATTTATAAATGATAATATAACACTTAAAAATGAATATGTTTGTATAATTCATGGATTAGGAGAAGATATTTTAAGAAAGGCTATACATGAATATTTAAAGAAAGATAAACGTGTTGAGTCCTATAAGCGAGATTTCTTTAATCCTGGCTGTACAATTTTAAAATTAAGAATAGGAGATAAGTAATA
>CANRCN010000066.1 GCA_947629135.1 uncultured Bacilli bacterium
GTGACGTTTCTGTTTGAACTTTTATAGTTTGAACTTAACATATAATCAATCCGTTCGGGTTGATTTTTTTGTAATAAAACTAACCCCAAATGTTATTTTGATACTTCTGTCAAAATACCTAGGGGGGTAGTTATTTTGGCATAAGCACATTATTAATTAAACATTATCGCTCTAGATTGAATTTTAGTTAAAATTTTTAGTTTGATTTTTTAATATCAAATGATTTGTGGTCGAAAAGTGACCGAAAGTCTCGTTAAAGTTTTTATAATTGTTTATAATAATATCAGGTGATAGTTTATGTATATAGAATCTGAAACATAAACAACTACTATATGGTTGACTTTTTGCAAAAATAATGTATAATAACCCAATCAAAGGAGGGTTATTTTATGGTAGTAAAAACAATTCAAGATAATATTTTTAATTCAGAGGCAAAACATATTGCTTTTGCTGTTAATACTGAAGGCTTTAATGATTCTGGATTTGCTGGTCAAATTGCATATACTTATTGGCCAGAATTAAAAAATTGTGGAGAACATGAATTAGGAACAGTTTTATCAAAAACAGTTGGAGATAAAACTTTTCATGCTTTAGTTTGTCACTCATTGTATAATGGATGGGGAGATAATCAATCGGAAATTATTAAAGAATGTTTTGATTCGATACCTGCAAATGGAGAACCAATTGCAACAATAGCAATTGGTACAGGTTTGGTTGGTATGTTAAGTGGTGCTGATTTTAGACAAATAGTTTGTGGTATGCATGATTCAAATCAACAAATTCTATTGCATTGCAATTATACATTGAAAGCAATTATTAACTGTTATAATGAAGAGAATTCAATAAAAAAGAAAACTTTATCATTGGATTTAGAGAACAAAAATAAATTTCCAAAACAATCGTAAATCACTTGGAAGCCTTTGCTTCGCAAGTTGAGTACTTACATAAATTTAGTTAAGCACTTAATCTAGTATAGATTGAGTGCTATTTCTTTATACACGGAATCTAAAAAAGACTATTAATAAAATGATAAAAATTAAATTAATAAATCTTTTTTTCATAATATCAGTATCCTTTCTAAAAGAAAGTTGGTAAACACTCAACAATTAAGTTTCAATATAAAAAGTATATTATTTATTACATAATATTTGACATACCTTTTTAAATATGATATTATATGTACTCAAAAAAGGGGGATACCATGAATTATAGTGATGAGTTTAAAGAAAAATTAATTGAACACTTTGGAGGAATTGAAAAAATGTTTAAAAGTCCATTTGGAGCTTATGTATATATAGGTATTAAAAATGGAGATTTAGATGTTACGGGAGCTCTTAAAGTAATGTCTGAAATTACTTTTACTCCAGAAGAATTATTAAAAATAACCTTTAAAAAAGGAAACTATCAAACATTATACAAATTAGCTTTAAAAGCTTATGAAGCTAAAAAACTTTTAGAAGAATTAGAAACTAAAACTAAATAATTATTTAAAACTTTCTTCTAAATAATTCCAAATATTATTAAATTTTATTACCAATTTAGCAACATCTTTTTTTGTCATAAAATCATTATTTAAATAATCTTTACATTTTAACTTAAAGAATGTTTTTATTAATCCTAAGCATTCTTTTATTTTATCTTTATCTAATTTATTTTTTTTAACATAAATTGTAAATATTTTATCTAAGCTATGACATAATTCTAGATATCCATCATCCCCCATATATTTATCATATTTTTCTCCTATATATAAAGGATTAAATAAAATACCATATAAAAAATCATTTACATAATAATCCCCTTCTCTTAAATCAAAAATACACTGATTATTATTAATATTTTCTAAATAATTAATATCACTTTTATTAGAAAAAGCAACAATTGCTAATTGAGTTATTTGATAAAATAAAGAATATTGTGTTTTTACATTACTAACATAATTTGGATTAAATAAAATATCATTTATTCTATTATTATCTTCAATTATAAAAGCAATAAGATCCATCATTGTCTCATTAAACATTTTTCCATAAAAATATTGCCCTACATGACGTCCTGTTCTTAGACTAAGTTCTTCTACTAACCCCATATGAATTTGATATTTAAATTTTCCACTTACTTTCTCAATATAAGTTGCATATATAAAAGGCAATAAATCAGCAAATGAATGAACAAATTCATGTAATGCTTCATGTTTTATAAAATCATAATCAGATTTCTTAGATTTATTAAATCCTAACATTTCAATTACTAATTTATCATCTTTATCAAGTCTACAAATACCTGGTGTTTTATAACAAATATAATTATTTTGATAATCACCTTGATAAATATTAATTTCTTTAACGATATCTTTATATAAGTCTATAAATTCTCTATAGGATTCTTTATTATGTCCAAATATTAATCTTGCTACTTTATTAAATGATTCTATTATTAATTCTTTATCTTCAACACATGTATAATTAAACTTTGTCATATTATTTAACCTCTATTATAGTATAACATAAGATTTTTAATTTTAATTAACTTTTTTTGATTATAAATTAAAAGTATTTAATTATAATAAAAAATAATATATAATTAATATGTATTAAATAATTAATATTTGGATAAAATTAATTATAAATGGAGGATGTATGAAATATTTAAAGTTTTGTTTTTTATTATTTTTAGTTGTTGGATGTACCAAGAAAGAAGTTATTTTGGAAGATAATAGTAAAGACTATTTAGATTTAAATAAAAATATAATCGAAGTATATGATGATATTAATTTAAAAGATATAATTAATATAAAAAATAAAGATATTAAAGTAACTAATTTAAATACCAAAATAGATACTGATAAATTAGGTAATAAAGAGATAAAAGTATATTATACTAATGATAATAAAAAATATGTTTATAAAGATAGTATAGAAATTAAAGATACTACCCCTCCCATTGTTTTTAGTGGTACCGAAAAAAGTGTTACTCTTAATTATAATAAAGATTTATGCAATCTAATTAGTTATGGAGATAATTATACAGGTAATATTGATTGTAAAATTGAAGGTAATTATGATTTAAATAAATTAGGAAGTTATAAACTTATTTATACTTTAAAAGATAGTAGTAATAATATAAAAATTGTTAATGTTACTTTAAATGTTGTTAAGAAAATTAATAATTCTAGTAGTAAAAGAAAAACAGTTTATTTTAAAGATATCTATAATGAACATAAAAAAGATAATACTGAAATTGGACTTGATATTTCAAGATGGCAAGAAGATATTGATTTTAAAAAAGTAAAAGAAGCTGGAGCTAGTTTTGTTTTAATGAGACTTGGAGTTCAGTCAGCTAATCGCGAATTAACAGTAGATACTTATTATAAAGAAAATATAAAAAAAGCTAAAGAAGCTGGTCTTAAAGTTGGAGTTTATTTATATAGTATTGCAACTTCTAAAAAAGAAGCTATTAATCAAGCTGACTTTGTTCTTGATACTTTAGATAATGAAAAATTAGACTTACCTATTGTCTTTGATTGGGAAAGTTGGGAAAATTGGAATACTTTTAAAATTAGTTTTCATGATATTAATGAAATAGCCAAATCTTTTATTGAAAGAGTAAAAGAAAAAGGTTATCAAGGAATGCTTTATAGTAGTAAATTTTATCTTGAGACGATTTGGTCTTTAAAAGATTATCCTGTATGGCTTGCTCATTATACAACTAAAACTGATTATAAAGGTGATTATCAAATTTGGCAACTTTGTAATACTGGAAGAATCGATGGTGTTAAAGGAGATGTTGACATTGACATTCTTTATAAATAAATTTACATATTTTTCTTAATATCACTTACTTCTTTTTCCAAAGCTTTAAGCATTTTTTCTAACATTCTTAACGTATCTTGATCATTAAAATTATTACCTTGATTTCTCTCAGTTACAACGGCAGCATAGTAAGCATTTGTAGATACAAGTTGTCCAACTAACATCAACCAATTACCAAGAGCATTTTGTTCATTTGCAGTCATATCATCAATTAACAGATATCCTACTATAACTGCACTTAATGAAAATAATTCAGGGGTAGTATTAGGAATTAATCTCATAAACCACTTCCATTTAATTAATTATATGTTTAAAATTAGAAAACTCTAACCAAGAATAATTTATTTAAAAAAAACTTCATTTAAGAAGTTTTTTAATATTTAAAGAAGCATTATATATTTCATTTTTACTATATTTATCTTTATATTCTAAAGAAAGTAATTTAATAGCATCCTTCATAGTACATTTTTCTTTAATCATTTTATCTATTAGTAATCCTTCAATTGATGTTTCACATTCTATTTTCTTAGTTTCTTGAATATTTTTAGAAACAACAATAACATATTCTCCTAGTTCAAAGTTAGGATTATCATTTAGTTCTTTAATTACTTTATCAGTATTTCCATAATATTTTCTTTCAAACTTTTTAGTTAAATCATTTACTAAAACTATATAAGGATTATCAAATGTTTCTTTTATATTTTCTAAAGTTTCCACAATTCTTTTAGGTGATTCATAAAAGACTACTGTTTCAATATCATTTTCTTTTATTTTTAAAAGCTCTTTTCTTTGTAAACTATTTTTTCTTTCTAAAAAACCATAGAAAGCAAAGTTATTTAAAGTAATTCCTGATAAAGTTAAAGCTGTAATCAAGGCTGATGGACCTGGAATTGAATATATTTCTATTCCTTCTTTAATTGCTTCATGAATTAAAATGCTACCAGGATCTGATATACAAGGAGTTCCAGCATCAGTTATTAAAGCTATATTAAGACCACTTTTTAATTTATTTATAACATTCCTACTCTTTTCTATTTCATTAAACTTGTGATATGATTCTAACTTAGTTTTAATTTCATAATGATTTAATAAAGGCTTTGAAGTTCTAGTATCTTCACATAAAATTAAATCAACACTTGTTAATATTTCAATAGCTCTTTTAGTAATATCTCCTAAATTACCAATTGGAGTTGCAACTATATATAAAATTCCCATACTTACCTACTTCCTTATTAATCTCTTTGTAGCTACATTAATTTTTTCAAAAGCTTCTACTATCCTTGGTTCTAAAGCTCTTATTTCACTTAAACAATACCATTCTTTTAAAGGTTCATCTTCAACATATAATTCTAAATCTTTTAACTTAATAATATCTGATTTTTCCTTTAAATAATTTAAATAATCTAAGCCTTTACCATTATATTCACTATAATAATAACAAATTAAATCACCTGATGGAATTTCAAAAACTTGATTGATATCACTATCTTTATTCATAATTACACTTTCAAACCAATTTTTACTATTACCTTTAGTTGTAACACATAAATATTCTGTTACTTCTTTAGTTTCTTTATCAATAAGTAAATAAACATTATCAGTTTTATAAGCATGAGCAGGATACCCTTCTGTAATTTTCATAGTTACACAATCATTATAACTATCATTATCTATTCCATTTCCTAATACTATTTTCTCTGGAATAAGAATTGATTCATTAGTTTCATAACTTCTTATTTGACCTTTAAGAACTAATAACAAAGCTGTTACACCTATCAATATTTTAGTAGTTTTTTTCATAATCTTATCTCCTTCCAAAAAGCTCTATAAGTATAGCATAAATTTTTTTAAAAGTAAATTAAAAAGAAGGATTTCCTTCTTTTAAACTCTTTCTACATCTAGATAAACATCTATTCCGTTTAAATTAGTTATTTCATCTACTCTTTTTTCTTTAACTAACATATCACATAAAGTTTCTTTTTTAATAAATTCTATAAAATCTTTTAATTTATCAAGAATATCTGTATCACTATAATAATAAATATAAATTCTATCTGTAATATTAAAATCTTTATTCTTTCTTAATTGTTGAACTTTACTAACTAATTCTCTAGCTATTCCTTCATTTACTAATTCGTCTGTTAAAGTCGTATTTAAGATAATAAATAAATTATTATTAATACCTGTATTATATCCTTCTTTAGAGTTAACTCTGATATCTAACATTTCTTTATTTAATTCATAATTCTTACCATCTAAAGTAATTTCTAAAGTTTCGCCTTTTTCTAATTTTTTAATTACATCATTAGAAATATCTTTTAAGTAATCCGTTAAACCTTTAATACTTGAGCCAAAAATCTTACCACATACTTTAAAATTAGGTTTAATTTCATAGTTAATATATTTCTCTAGCTTACTTTCAAAGGTAATATTTTTAACATTTAACTCTTCTTTAATTAAATCAGTTAAATCTCCTATTACTTTCTTTAATTTAGAATCTAGAACTACTTCACTCAAAGGTTGACGTACTTTAATTTTTACATCTTCACGAACTTTTCGACCTAAAGAAATTAAATCACGAACAGTATCCATCTTTTCTTCTATTTTAAGATCAATTTGAGCTTCATTATATTTTGGAAAACTTGCTAAATGAACACTTTCTTCATTTGTTAACTTTGTATATAAGTTTTCAGATACAAATGGTACAATTGGAGCTATCATTTTAGATAATCCAACTAATACATCATACGTAGTTTTATAAACGGCTTTTTTACTATTATCAGCATCACTTGCCCAGAAACGATTTCGATTACGTCTTATATACCAATTAGATAAATCATCTGAAACAAATGTTACTAAAGCTCTAACTACTTTATTTAAATCATATTCATCATAACTTTCAGTCACGTATTTTAATAACTTATTATATTTTGATAATAACCATTTATCAATTTCTTCTAAATCTTTATAAGGAATTTCAAATTTTCTTGGATCTAAATGATCAATATTGGCATAAGTTTGGAAAAAAGTATAAGTATTTAAAAGTGGATTAAAGAATTTAGAATAAACTTCTTTCAATCCTTCTTCATCAAATTTTAAAGGAGTCCAAACTGGAGATACATAAGGAAGATAAAATCTAACCGTATCAGCTCCATATTTTTCAATAGTTGTAAAAGGCTCAACAATATTACCTTTGGACTTACTCATCTTTTTACCTTCTTTATCAAGTAATAAGTCATTTACTAAAACATTCTTATAAGGTGATACTCCTTTTAAAAATACTGAAATAACAATCAAAGAATAGAACCATCCTCTTGTTTGATCAATTCCTTCACAGATAAAATCAGCTGGAAATTGAGTTTCCCATAATTCTTGATTTTCAAATGGATAATGATACTCAGCAAAAGGCATTGAACCTGAATCAAACCAACAATCAATTACATCTGTAACTCTATTCATAACTTTACCACATTCTGGGCATTTAATATGAATATCATCAACATAAGGTCTATGTAATTCTATTGACTCATCTATATCTTCAATAGATTTTTCAACTAATTCTTTTCTTGAACCAATCATCTCATCATGGCCACACTCACATCGCCAAAGAGGAAGTGGAGTTCCCCAATATCTACTACGTGATATTGCCCAATCGTTTAAATTAAGAAGCCAATTACCAAATCTTTTTTCTCCAACATAGTCAGGATACCAGTTAACCTTTTTATTAGCTTCAATTATTTTATCTTTTAATTTAGTAACTTCAAGATAAAAACTTGGCTTAGAGTAATATAAAAGTGGAGTTCCACATCTCCAACAATGTGGATAATTATGAAGCATTTTTTGTTTTTTAAATAATTTATCTTCTTGTTTTAGATATTTTATTACTTCAAGATCAGCTTCAAAGACATTCATGCCTTTCCATAATCCTTCTGTATAACATCCATCTTCTCCTACTGGATTTAAATAAGGTAAATCATATTTTCTTCCAACTTTAGAATCATCTTCACCAAAGGCTGGTGCAATATGAACAATACCAGTTCCATCTTCAATCGTTACATAATCAGCAAGTGTTACATAGAAAGCTTTTTTATTAACTTTTAAACTTGGAATTAATTGTTCATATTCCATGTATTCTAAGTCACGTCCTTTATATTTTTCAAGAACTTTTACATCATCACCTAATACTTTAGAAACTAAGGCTTCAGCTAAGATAAATTTATAACCTTGACTTTCAACTTTAACATAATCATATTCTGGATTAACACATAAAGCAACATTAGATATTAAAGTCCATGGAGTTGTTGTCCAAACTAAGAAATATACATCTTCATCCTTCTTCTTCATTGGAACAATTACTGTCTGAGCTTCAATTTCTTTATAACCTTGAGCAACCTCATGTGATGCAAGTCCCGTTCCACATCTTGTACAATAAGGAACTACTTTAACTCCCTCATAAAATAATCCTTCATCAAAGAATTTCTTTAGAATATACCATTCAGTTTCAATATAATTGTTATCATATGTAACATAAGGATGTTTTAAATCAATAAATTGTCCCATTTTAGTTGTTAAATCTGAGAAAGCTTTTTCATTCTTCCAAACAATTTCTCGACATTTCTCATTAAATTCTTTAATACCATATTTTTCAATATCATTCTTATTCTTAAATCCTAAAGTCTTTTCTACTTCAACTTCAACTGGAAGTCCATGAGTATCCCAACCTACTTTTCTTAAAACCTTATATCCTTGCATAGTTTTATATTTGCAAAAGCTATCCTTTAAAAACTTAGCAACCATATGATGTAAACCTGGAAAACCATTTGCAGTAGCTGGTCCATCATAGAAAACAAAATATTTATCTCGATTTTCTAAACACTTATCTAAAATATTCATTTTCTCCCATTTTTTACTAATTTCATTTTCTACTTCACTTGCTTTAACTTTTTCTAATTCTTTAAACATACTCTCCTCCTTAAAATTAAAAAGAACTCTACGCCTAAGGACGAAGAGTTCGTGTTACCACCTTAATTCAATTTATCATATGA
>CANRCN010000067.1 GCA_947629135.1 uncultured Bacilli bacterium
CGCTAAAAAACGGCGATAAATATGAAAAAGAAAAAAATCCGCAAAAAAACGGACTTTAGTCTAAAAATTTACGATTTATTTTGAAGTTTCTTTATTTTCTTCAATATTACTTATGCTAGTATCCTCTATTTTATTCTCTGAATTAAGATTTGGAGTTGTATTTTCAGGAGTCATACTTGGGGTTTGGGTTGTAACCTCTGGAATTTTTGGAGCCACCTCTACTTTTGCCTCTTCTTTCTTTTCCACTACTTTAGTTTCTTCATTTTTAGGAGTTTCTTCAAGCTTAGGTTGCTCTTCTTTGATCTCCTCTTTTTTTTCTTCATTAGGTAATTCAGGTTTAACATCCTCCACTTTAATATCAGGAATCTTTGGAGTTTCCTCTGTCTTTTTTTCTTCTTTCTTTTCCTCTACTTTAGCTTCTTCTTTTTTAGGAGTCTCAACCTTAGGAACATTTTCCATCGTTTTATCTTCAATTTCAACTTTTGGTGTTGTATTTTCTACTTTCTTATTATTAGTAACTACATCTTTTTGATTTGTAGTTTGACTATTATCCTTAACTTCTTCTTTTTTTATTTCTTCTGTTTTTGTTTCTTCTGATTTAGTTATTTCAGTTTTATCTTTTGAATCTTCCTTAACAACATTCTTTGTTATTAATCTTCGTGAAGTTATATAAACCATGATATTAACTGAGCTTATCTTAACTCCATCTCTTGGATTAGATTCATGAATAATTTGTCCGCCTCCAATATAGATTGCAACATGAGTTGCTCTTGTAGAATATCCATAGAAAACTAAATCTCCAGGTTGTAAATCACTTTTACTAACATAAGATCCACTATAAAGTTGACTTGAAACTGTAGCTCCTTGATTAATACCAAATTCTCTAAAAATCAATCTTGTAAAACCACTACAATCCGTTCCTGTTTCTAAACTTCTACCTGCTGAAATATAAGGAAGCCCTAAATAATGCTTAGCATAATTAACTAAATTAGTTCCAGTTACACTATTATAACTTGGTTTAATATAATTTATTACTTTCTTACTAGCTAAAGTTTTCTTTGTAACACTTATCGTTGTTACTTTAGGCTCTATATCTACCCCTTTTACGTCCTCTTTAACCTCTTCTTTTTTAGGCTCATTGATAACCTCATCTGCAATTGCATAGATAGGTTCCAATCTTCCCCCATCCTTTTTAATTTGAACCAATGTCTTGTCTTCATTAAAAAGACAACTCAAGGTTAATAATCCGACTATTAAATTACTAAAGAAATAGCAATTCAGCCTAACTTTTGTTTTCATTTTCTTTGTACACCTCATTTATGTGCTTTTCAATTTTACACACATTAACTATGGTAACAAAAAAAAACGTAATAGTCAAACATTATTTGTCTAAATACGTAAAAAAACGTAAAAAAGTGTCAACTTTTTTTCTAATATTTATATTTAAAACAACCATATAATCCCATTAAACTAAGCAATATAATTGGATAAGTATAAGATTTATGCAAAAACTCAAATACTTGTTTAAACATTATATTAGGAAAAAAATTAAATTGCTTAAATATTAACATAAACATAGACATTATTACCAAAAAAATATTATAACCAAATATAAATTTATTAATTTTTTTTAAATTAAAATCAGTATAAAAATAAAAATATACTCCATAGATAAACATAGATAAGGGTATTATTAAACCAAGTGACATAACAAATATATTTAAATTTTCAGCAAAGATTCTAGTCTTAAAAATATAAGAAAAGAAATTATTAAAACTTGTTATACTATAGCTAAAGCCAACTATAACCAATAATAATCCTAGAAACTTCATATATAAAAATCTACTTTTCATTTCTTTTTACCCCTATCTAATATTCTAAATATAATAGTTGCCAAAACCCAAACTGTAAATGTAATTGTTTCAATCCTCATTAAAATCAAACTATTATTACTATATAATGCTTGATAAAGAGTAGTATCTATTTCCTGTCTTAAATAAATAATATAAACTGAAAAAGAAATAGCAAATAGTAAATAATTCTTAATTTTATTTTTTAATTTTACTTTCTTTTTTAATAAAGTTATCAAAAATATTATTACTGAAATAAGAATTGTAGTTACAAAAATTAAATAATTAGGATACCAAAAGTAAGTAATAAAACTTCTTAATAAATCATAAACATAACTATTATCTAATACTAAAATACTTATCATGAAACTAATAGCTAATAACATAAAAATTATATTTAATAACTTATTTTTTAATCTATTATTATATAGTAAAATAATTATAAAACTAATAGAAAGTATTATACTAATTATGACCACTAGATCTTTAAACATAGGACCTCCTTAATATGTTTCCACCCCGATAAGTTCAGCAATATAAATAGTTTGAGTAGTTTTATCATTTCTTGTACAAGTAATTAAAGTTAAAGTAGTTTTAGAATTATCTCTATATATATTAATACTACCATCTTTTTTTTCTTTATATATATTAACTATTTTATATCGATATATTTTTCCTTTATAATAAATCTTAGTTATATCTCCTTTACCTAATTTATATAAGTTATGAAAATAAGATAAATAACTATTTCCAGAATGAGCTGCCAAAATTAAATTTCCGCCTTCAACATCAGGAAAATCAGAAATTTTAAGAATTTGAACATGATAATCTATATAGTTATAATAAGAATCCTTTGGAAGAAATCCTTGTCTTAAATTAATTTTATCTATTTCAATAAAACCTATAAAATTAGGATTATTATTACTTGATTGCTCTTGATTATTAGAATTATTATTAGATTCAATATATTCAACATCAACATTAACTTGTATATTACCACTTGTTTGTTCTTTATAAATTTCTGTTTCAATATCATTTTTAAGCTCATCTATAACCATTAAGATTTTTTCATAATGATAAAGAAGGAATGAAATTATAAGTAAGAGAGACCCTACTATAAGAAGCATGGTCTCTTTACTTACTTTAAACTTGTTTTTTATAGCCATAATATAAAACCAATCCTAAACCACATATCATAAATACTGAAGCAATTACAATTACCATTTGAGAAGCATCCATTGCCGTTTTAGCTGCTTCAACTTCATTATTAATTTCAAAATTTTGTGTTTCAGAAGTATCTTCAATTGTTATTACTAAAGGCTTTTCTAAAGCTTTATAGCCAGCAGGTGCCTTGGTTTCTTTTACAGTATATTTACCAACTGGAATATATTGGAAACAAGTTTCAGCTTCAGAAGTTGTAAATTTCTTATATAATTTTCCAGCTGAATCATATATTTCAAATTCTGCTCCAGCTATTCCTTTTTTAGAACCACTTACTTTTTGGAAACAAGCTTCGATTGGTGCATCTTTCATATCAAGAGATGTAGAAACTGAACCATCAGCATTAACTGTAAAGTCAACTGATTCTGCTGTTGCATAACCACTTGGAGCAAGTTCCTCTACTAAAGTATAATCTCCAGGTTTCAATTCAACTTGATGTGAATCTTTACCTTCTTCACAAGAAGATACCCATTCATCTACTTTATTTCCATTTGAATCTTCAACTACTAAATTTGCTCCTGGTACACATTCTCCAGTTACAACATCAGATTTAGTAATTGCTGTAGTAGGTGTATTTTCAATAACTGCAACGTATCTTTTTCCTTCGTAAGTGTTTAAGGTTTTAAGTGCTAAATCTTTAATAGTACTTCCATCTTCAAATTCAACTTCCTCAGATAACTCACCAGAAATACCTTCTTTTTCGTCATCTTCACTTACTTCAGTATCATCAACATCGCCAACTTTTATTCTATATTTTACATTTTCTTTTTTATAATTATTAGGTGCCTCAGTTTCTACTATATAATAGTAACCAACTGGTAATTGACCTGCTGCCATACAATAAACTCCGTCATTAACTTGAGCATAGGTCTTAAACTCTTCAAATTTTGCCTCATCATCACCGTCGTCACTATTGCCAGAGTCATCACTAGACAAAACTCCATTACCTAAAGCTGTTAATAATTGGAATGTTGCACCATCTTCAATCGGTTTCTTAGTAACAGACGAAATTTTTTGAACACATACCATAGTTGGAACGTTATTATATTGAATTGAAATAACTTCATCTTTTTGTGATATCTTAAATGGATATAATTTGCTATTTACATTATAATTTGCAGGTGCAGAAACTTCTTGAATATAATAATCTCCAACTGGTAAAGTCAATTCAATTGGTGCTAAATCTGTAGTATCTACTTCTTCAAGAAGAGTTTTTCCATCAGATTGATAAATTGCAAAAGTAACTCCATCTTGACAAGGATCATCAACAGTACAAACTGTTGATAAGTTTCCTTTTTGAATAACTGGATCAGTAGTTAAAGTGTTTGGAACACTTTTTAATCCTTTCTTATATATATATACTTTTCCTTTATTTTCATTCATAACTTGGAAAGAATCTTCAATTGGAATATTACCACTTTCTGCTCCAATCAAATATTGAGTGTTACTATATGAAGTATTAGCTTCATATACATATACATTAATAGCATCTGATGCAACTTGAGCTGTTACACTTACTGTTATTCCATTTGTCTCTATATTTTCAATTGTATATTTCTTTCCAATTGTTTTGTCGCCAGATTTTTCATCTCCAGCTTCTTGATATGTTAATTTTTTACCATCTAAATCTTTAAATTCTATAGTATATTTATTTTCAGGTGCATATAAGAAATCCTCATCATTAGAAAGAACAGTTAAACTTAACTTCTTACCTTGATCAGTCCATTGATCACTTCCTGGTTTTAAAGTAAATGATGGAATTTTTGAAGAACCAGTTGCAGTTGTTGTTCCTTTTAAAGTGAAATACCAATCAATTAATTTATTAATTCTCTTTCCTAGCATAGAATCTTGTTTTTTAGTTTTATATGAGCCTAGTGCTTCTCTTATTTCTGATACACTTCCTATTGCTTTATCTTCTTCAGTAAGGAAAGTACTTTTAGCTCCACATTCTAAATCTTCACCTGTTCCTTTATAACATCCCTTAAAGATATCATATGAACTTTTTGAATCCCAGTTGATTGGCCAAAGATTATCACCTTTTTTATGGAAATATCTATATTTAATACTACCAACTTTTCCTGTTGTTCTATATCTACTACTCTTAGTATTACCTGCTATAGCATTCCAAATTGCTGCTTGAGTTGCAGTCATTGCTTCTTGAACATCTAAAGTATCAAATTTATATTGATTATATACATCTTCGCCTAAACCTGCTTTAATTCTTCTCTTTAATTCACCAAGTGTAATATATGGATAAGAATTTGTCATAACTCCTATTAATCTCTCTTTAGCTTTCTTTAAAGCACTAACTTTTGTTTTTTCAATAGAAACTCTTTTATAATATCTTCCTTGACTTGATTTAGCAATCCATTTTCCTTTGTGAGCACAATAAACTATTTTTTGAGTTCCAGAAACAGAATTAACACTTCCTGATTTTAGTAAAATTGTACCACTTGGATCACTATTATTAGTAATGTAATGATGTGATAACATATTTCTTCTTATATAACGATATTTACTATTATCAGTCTCATCTGGTGATGCTGCTATTTGTTGAACTGCTGGAGCTGAATAAGATTGTCTTATAAACAAAATACCAACAGCACAAACAACAAATAGTATAGGTGCTATAACTAATATTTTTTTATTTTTCATATTTACCTTCTTTCTACTATAATTTGATTATATCATTAAACGTTAAAAGATACAAGAGTTTTTTTAAACAAAACAATACTTTTTTAACCAAAAAAAGAAGTTACCAATCAACTTCTTCATCATCATTTTTAACTTCCTTTTTCAAAGACTTTTCCTTATTTTCATCTGTTATACTGCCTTCTACATCAACATTATTTGGAGTACACAAGAAAATACCAGTACCAAGTTTTTGTAAGCCACCATTAATAGCATACAAAGTACCACTTAAAAAATCAACGATTCTTTTAGCTTGATCAGGAGTTACTCTCTTCAAATTTACAACAACAGCACTTCTCTTTTTTAAAAAGTCTGCTATTTGTTGGCTCTCTGAATAAGCTCTAGGTTCAAATAAAATCATTTTACTTGATCCATTAATATCACGAGAATTCTCCCTTTTTACATTATAAAATTCATCTTCATTTATTTGACGATCATCTCTATCATCATCAAATTCATCATCATTATTAGAACTTCCGCCAAAAAAACCTTTAAAACCTTTAAGTTTATCTACACCCATCATATCCTCCTATTGTCAAATATAATTGTATGATAAAATTCAAATTTTGTCAATCAAAATATTTCTTTTTTTAACTAAATTTAAAAAAAGATTTAACTATGAAGCTAAATCCTTTATTTTAATTTTTCATTTAAGTAATTAACAATCTCTGAAACCTTAATAGTTTCTTGTTTCATTGTATCCCTATCTCTAATTGTAACAGTATCATTATTTAGAGTTTCATCATCAATTGTTATACAAAATGGTGTTCCAATTGCATCAGCTCTTCTATAACGTTTACCAATATTACCAGTTTCATCATAAGTAGTTGCAAAACTAGAAACTAATTTTTCATAAATTTCATTTGCTTTATCTGAATGTTGTTTCTTAATAAGTGGTAAAACAGCAACCTTAAATGGAGCTAATTTATAATTAATTTTTAACAATTCTCTCGTAACTCCATTTTCTTCATAATTTGGTTTATAAGCATCACACAAAAGAGCTAAAACCAAACGATCTACTCCGACACTTGGTTCAACAACATAAGGAACATATCTTTCGTTTGTTTCTTGATCAAAATAAGTTAAATCTTCCTTTGAATGTGTCATATGGCAATTTAAATCATAATCTGTTCGATCAGCAATTCCCCATAACTCTCCCCATCCCATTGGGAATAAATATTCAATATCAGTTGTTGCTTTAGAATAAAAACTTAACTCTTCTTTACTATGATCTCTAAATCTTAAACTATCTTTATTAAGACCAATTTTAATTAAGAAATCCATACAAAATTGTTTCCAATACTTAAACCATTCTAAATCTGTATCAGGTTTACAAAAGAATTCATATTCCATTTGTTCAAACTCTCTTACTCTAAAAATAAAATTACTTGGAGTTATTTCATTTCTAAAAGCTTTACCAATTTGACCTATTCCAAATGGTAATTTAGCTCGCATTGAACGTTCAATATTTTTAAAATTAACAAATATTCCTTGAGCTGTTTCTCCTCTTAAATAAACTTTACTTTTACTGTCTTCAGTAACTCCCATATAAGTTTCAAATAATAAGTTAAATTTTCTAATTGGAGTAAAATCGTGTCCTCCACAAGTTGGACAAGTAATATTATTTTTTTCAATATAATCTTCTATTTCTTTATTTTCCCAACCATCAGCTGTTACTTTACCATTAGTTGCATCTTCAATTAGCTTATCAGCTCTATGCCTAGCCTTACATTTTTTACAATCAATTAAAGGATCTGCAAATGATGCAACATGACCACTTGCAACCCAAACATTAGGATTCATGATAATTGCAGAATCAAGTCCATAACTATTTTTCTTTGATAAAACAAACTCTTGCCACCATGCTTTTTTTAAATTTTCCTTTAATTCTCTACCTAAAGGTCCAAAGTCCCAAGAATTAGCAAGTCCTCCATAAATTTCACTTCCTTGGAATATAAATCCATATTGCTTACAATAATTAACTAAATCTTCCATTTTCATTTTTAATCTCCTCCTTTAAATAAAAAGAGACTCCATATGTTTGTAAAGACGAGTAATCCCGCGGTTCCACTTTACTTATTCATAAGAATCTCTCTTAATATATAACTGTTAGGTTTCCAAGCCCGTCATCGTTTTTTCTTTATAATTATATAAAATATTTTTTAAATATGCA
>CANRCN010000068.1 GCA_947629135.1 uncultured Bacilli bacterium
TACTAAAGAATTAGAAGAATTAAATTTAAGTAATCAAGTACCATTAAGTGATGAAGAAGGAGTAAAAGGAGAAGCAAGAACATTTCAAATAACAAATAAAGGATCAATTTTATCTGAATATAAAGTTAGTTTAATAGATGATAGTGTTGTTAGTACTTTAGCAAATAAAGATGTTAGGTATAGATTAAAGAGAACTAAGAGTAGTTCAGGAACTGAAGAAATATTGGATATAAAAAATTTAAGTGAAGATGGAGTAATTGATTCAGGAACAATTGAATCAAATGAAACGATTGACTATGAAATAGTTTGTTGGATAGATTATAATGTTGAAGAGGGAGGAAAAAGTTTTTCTAAAAAGATAATGGTTGAAGGAAGTCAACCTTTAGGTCTTGATAAAAGTGGAGCTAATCCTCCAGAGTTGCTTAATAATATGATACCAGTTTATTATAATAATGGTTGGAAAGTTGCTGATCCAACGAATCGTAATCAAAATTACAAATGGTATGATTATGATGCTAAAATGTGGGCTAATGCTGTTACAGTAAAGTCTGAGTCTAGTACAAATTATACAACCATGGGAACTTCTATAAATGAAGAAGACATTACCTCTATGTGGGTATGGATTCCAAGATATAAATATACTATCTTTAATGGTAATGCAGGTAATTTAAATGAAAAAGCAATTAATGTAAAATTTGAATATGGGATTAATTCAACAGGAACAATTACTTGTACTGATACAGATGGAACTGAGAATTGTAATCAAGTTACTGATAATTTAAGCACTTATACACATCCTGCTTTCAAATTTAATAATAAGGAATTAGTTGGTTTTTGGTTTGCTAAATTTGAGATGTCAAGTGAAACTGCTTCAGAAGTTGGTACTAACGTAATATATGTAAAAGCAAATCGAGAAAGTTTAAAAAATATTACTCCTATTAATATGTTTAAAAGTGTAAGAAATATGGAAGTAAGTGGTAATATTCATGGATTTAGTCAAGCTGCAACGGCAACCACTGTTTCTAATGATGGAACAATTGCTAATGATAATAATAACTTTGATATTCATTTAGAAACTAATATGGAATGGGGAGCAGTTGCTTATCTTGCTATGTCAAGATATGGAATTGGTAGTGAGATTACTCCTAATAAAAATTATACCCAAGATCCTTTAAGCTTAAAAACTGGTTATGCAGGTACTAGTACATTATATAATGATTTAACTACTGGTGTTAAAGCTTCAACAACAGGTACTATCTATGGGGTTTATGATATGGTAGGTGGTGCTAATGAGTTTGTAATGGGAACAACTACTCCAAGCACATTTAATCCAAATGCTAAATACTATACTAAATATACAACTTTAGGAAAACTTGGAGATGGAACTAAAGAAGTTAATAAGAGTGATACTAACAGATGGTATAATGGTACTAAAGCAGATTTTTCTGATACTAATTTATGGCTTACTCGTGGTGGGGTTGCTAATTCTGAAACTGGACTTAGTATATTTACAAATGGAGTAACTAATGAAACTGCTAATAATTTAATATCATCTCGTCCAACTTTAACAGTTGAAAGAGAAATACCTTGGAAAAATAATTAAACTATTGAAAAATAGTTTTTTTCATTTACTTTATAGTTCTTTCATGATAAAATTAAATAGTTTGAAAGGACTGATATTATGATTACAGTTAATAATGTTTCTTTAAGATTTGGAACAAAGACTTTATTTGAAAATGTTAATTTAAAATTTAATGATGGGGCTTGTTATGGTTTAATAGGTGCAAATGGGAGTGGAAAAAGTACATTCTTAAAATTAATAAATCATGAGTTAGAAACAACAACTGGCGAAATTATTATTCCTAAAAATGACCGAGTATCAACTCTTGAACAGGATCATTATAAATATGATGATTATTTAGTAATTGATGTTGTTATAATGGGTAATAAAAAATTATATGATATAAGAAGTGAAAAGGATGAATTATATTCTCATACAGAATTTAGTGAAGAAGATGGAATAAGACTTGGTGAACTTGAAGCTGAATTTATGGAATTAAATGGTTGGGAAGCTGAAAGCGAAGCAAGTACTTTACTTGCAAACTTAGGAATAAAAAATGAACTTCATTATTTAAAAATGAAAGAATTAGAAAATAATGATAAAGTAAAAGTTTTACTTGCAAAGAGTTTATTTCAAAATCCTGATGTGTTATTACTTGATGAACCAACCAATAACCTTGATATAGATGCAGTTAACTGGTTAAGTGAATTTATTATTAATTATCCTAATTGTGTAATTGTTGTCAGTCATGATAGACATTTCTTAAATAATGTTTGTACTAATATTGTTGATATTGATTATAAGAAAATGACTTTATATGCTGGTAATTATGATTTTTGGAGAGAATCTAGTGAATTATTGCAAAAACAGATTAAAGAATCTAACCGTAAAAAAGAAGATAAGATTAAAGAATTAAAAGATTTTATTGCAAGGTTTAGTGCTAATGCTTCTAAAAGTAAACAAGCAACCTCTCGTAAGAAAATTTTAGAAAAAATAGAATTGGAAGAAATGATTCCATCTTCAAGAAAATATCCTTTTATTGATTTTAAATTTGAAAAAGGTAATAGTAGAGAAGTATTAAATGTTGATAAATTAACTGTAATTGATGATAATGGAAATAAACTTCTTAATAAAATATCATTTTCTGTTTTAAAAGATGATAAAATAGCTTTTATTGGATCTAATATTCAAAAAACATTGCTTTTTGATGTTTTAACTAAAAATAAAAAATATACATCAGGAGAATTTAAATGGTGTGTTAATAGTAAAATCAGTTATTTTGAAAGTGATAATACAAGATATTTTGAAAGTTCTTTAAATATTCTTGATTGGATGGGAACCTTTAAAAAGGTTGATGATATTGAAGTCTTAAGAGGATTTTTAGGTCGAATGTTATTTTCAGGTGATGATGTTTTTAAATCAGTGAATGTTTTATCAGGTGGTGAAAAAGCTCGTTGTATGTTATCAAAAATGATGCTTGAAAGTCCTAATGTTTTAATTCTTGATGATCCAACTAATCATCTTGATCTTGAAAGTATAACATCTTTAAACAATGGTATGAAAAACTTTAAAGGAGAAATACTTTTCACGAGTAGTGATTATGAATTAAATGAAACCTCAGCTAATAGAATAATAGAAATCTTTGAAAATGGAACAATTGTTGATAGAAGAATTCCTTATTCAGAGTATATGCAAAGTGAAGAAATTAAAAAACTTCGAGAAAAAAATAAGATTTCTTAAAAAAGTAATGCATAAAATAAAAAATTGATGTATAATTTAATTACAAGATTAAATTTAGGATAATTAGGGTTAGAAAGAGGTAGTTATGAAAATAGTAAAAATAATTGGAATTATATTGTTATGTATATTTACCATGGGTATTACTTATGTTGTTAGTAAGTATGTTGATGCTAGCCGTTATGGAAGTATTAATATTGATGTAACTTTTGAAGATTCCAAAGAATTTTCTTTAGAAAATAAAGACCAACAAACAAAAACTGAAGCTCTTAAAGATTATCCTTATATATTTACTATAGAAAATAAAGGTTTAGCAAATCTTGATTTTGATTTAGTCTTAGAAGATAAGTTATCAGAAGGAATTGATAGAAGTAGTTTAGATTATATTGTTTTAGTAAATGATAAAGAATTTACAAGTGGTAATTTAGCTAGTATTAAAGACAATATATTGCTCAAAAATAAAATTAATCGTAAAACAAAAGATACTTATAAAGTGTATATTTATTTTAATGAAAAATTAAATAAGCCTGAGTATAGCTATTCTTTAAAAGTTAAGACGAGGTGATTTTATGAAAAACAAATTAAATAAATTTATAGGAGAGGGGAATGTTGTTATACCTCTTTATATTTTAAAATGTTTTAAAAAAATGAACTTAACAATGGAAGAATTTGTTTTTTTGATGTATTTATATAGTAAACAAGATACATTAGATTTTAATCCAGAAAAGATAGCTAAAGATTTAAACATTGATATTATGGAAGCTATGGGATATGTTTCAGTTTTAATTTCTAAAGGTTATTTAACTTTAGAGGTTTTAAAAAGTGAAAATAATGTTTTAGAAGAAGTTATTAATCTAGAAAATTTTTATGAAAAAATAAGTACAATGTTAATTAATACAGAAAACGAAATAGAATCAAAAGAAAGTATTTATTCATATATTGAAAAAGAATTAAAAAGACCTCTTAATAGTGTTGAAATAAAAACTATAGAAAGATGGCTTGAAAATAATATTGATTCAAGTTTAATTAAAGAAGCAATTAGATTAGCTCTTGAGATGGGGGTTTACAATTTAAAATATGTTGATAAAATGCTTTTAGATTGGCAGATGCGGGGTATAAAAACTGTTGATGATTTAAATAAAGACAAAGAACAAGCTGATAATAGTGAAGTAGTTGATGTTGATACTTCAGAATGGGACTGGTTGGATGATGAAGAATTTATTGCAAATTGAAGAATACTTGGATATTTTATTTGAAAATCCTAAATGTGAACTTGAATATACTAAGGATTATGAATTATTAATTGCTGTTATGTTATCTGCTCAAACAACAGATAAAGGAGTTAATAAAGTAACTAGAATTTTATTTAAAAAATATGATACTTTAGAGAAATTAAGTAAGGCTGATCTTGAAGATATAAAAAATATTATTAAGCCAATTGGAAATTATAATAAAAAAGCTTTAAATGTTTTAGAAATTGCTAATACATTAATTAATAAATTTGATGGGAAAGTACCTAAAAGTCATATTGAACTTGAAAGTATGAAGGGAGTAGGAAGAAAGACTGCTAATGTTGTTCTAGGAGAATTATTTGACATTCCATCTCTTGCTGTTGATACTCATGTTTTAAGAGTTTCTAATCGACTAGGATTAACTAAATCAAAAGATCCTTTAGTAGTTGAAACTAGATTAAAGAAATTATTTAAAAAGGAAAATTGGAATAAATTACATAAACAATTAGTTTTATTTGGAAGATATAAATGCAAAGCTATTAAACCAGAATGTAGTAATTGTCAGTTTCAAGAGTTTTGCCATAAAGAATATAAGAAATAATTTGTAAGGAGTAATAAGTAAATATGAATAAAAAAATTGAGGATTTGCAAAAATCTCTTTCTTTAAAAATTACAAAATTAAAATATCAAAAGAAATGTAAGAAATTGAATATTTCTTTGGATATGTTTAACTATTTAATAAATATTGCTGGAATAGAAAAAGAAGAAGTAAAAGATATATTAAAAATTATATCAAAAAGTGAAAGTCCTTTAGAATTTAAAAATAATATAATAAATTATTGTAAAAATAAAAAAAAGGTTGTATATGCACAAAGCTTCTTATTAGGAACAATAACTGGTAATTATCCTTTTTGTGATTTTGTCAGTATATGGTTAAGAGATGAATTTAATTTTGATAATTTTGTTAATCTAGATCCTCAAGTAATTGACATATTAAAAGAAAAATTTTATGAATATATAATAAATGATAATAAATTAAAAAATAATTTTTTAATAAATAAAGATGGTGTAAGAGATTATACAGTGGATTTAAATAAAGAATTTTGTGATAAAATTTTTGATGAAGTAATTAGTGGTAATTTTGATATAAAAAGCGATGAATTTAATAATTTAAAAAAATGTTATGATATAACAATAAATTATATTCTTGAAACAATTGGAATTTATGGTCAAGAAACTATAAAAAATAATTTTGATTTCATTATGTATGATATAAATAAAAATTCAACTGAAACTTTAGAAAATAGAAAAAAAAGTTACATGATAAAAAGTAGTTTAAGAAACGATCAAATTGAAAAAATAGATAATATTAATATCTTAATAAAAAGATTAAAATCAATAAATAAAAAAGATGCATTTGATTTATTGGAAAGATTAAAGATTGCTATTCAAGATCCTGTTAAAAATATTTCCGAAATAGAAGATATTTATTTAGAGTTTGAAGTATTATTTAGACAAGAAATTGTAGAAACTTTATTTAAACCAACTGAGGAGTATACATTAGTTGAGAATTTTACTGATATAAGACCTCAATTAATCCATTTCTTTTTAAGGGATTTTGTTGCTAATTTTATGGATGGAAAAGTTGAAAATCTAAAGAAGGAAATAATAATTGCAACAGATGGCAAGTATACTGATAGAGAATTGAATGCTGAGGAGCAAAAAGAATTTGAAAAGAGATTAGGAGGCTTAGAGGCAGCTTTTGATAAGACTAAAGTCAATTACTTTATAGATATTGTAAGCCAATATACAGATTCTTCGGGATTTAGATCTTATTTATCAAGGGTAACCAATCAGATATCTACAAGGTTTTATCCTTCTGAATATGTATTTGGTTTATATCCTACATGGGCAATGGGGATAGGCTTTAATAGTGAAGGATTACAACCAGATGCAGTAATACTTTCTTCTACTGAAAATATGACTACTAATATGGGTATTAATAATATTGAAACAAATGACAATCTATTTAAATCTATGAGTAATGTATCTCAAAACTTAGATGAAAGATCAGAAGTAGTTTTATTTAGAAGAGGAATGGATTTTGATACGAAAGCAAGCTATATATTTATTACGATTGATAGTAGAGAAAAAGAAAAAAGTGAAGAATTTATAAATAAAGCTTTAGAACTTGCTAAAAAAAGTAATTTAAAATTAGTTGTTTATGATATTTATAAAATAAATAAAAATTATAATGAATTTATAAGTAGGCAAGAAGAAATAACTGAAGGTAAATCCAAATAAAATAAAATGCTAGTTATGAAAAGTGTTGACATTAATTTTTAATAATGTTATACTGATATCGCTAATTAGATAAATCTAGTGATGGGGAATATTATAAGAAAAATTATCTAAGTGAGCTTGGTAGAGTGTGAACAAGTGTTAATTATTTATAATTCCTACCCCTAAAGAGAATATA
This sequence comes from uncultured Bacilli bacterium, assembly GCA_947629135.1. Classification (GTDB taxonomy): domain Bacteria; phylum Bacillota_I; class Bacilli_A; order RF39; family UBA660; genus RUG591. Next base: position 7,010 of record CANRCN010000068.1, read on the forward strand.
GAAATATATTTCGGCAAAGTGTCGTTAAAAAAAGAGTTAAATAAGGGATGGTACCGTGCTATTGCACTCCTTGGACCATTCTTTTTTTATTAGTAAAGGAGGAGATAAAAATGGCTAATAAAAAAATAACAAGTAGAGATATTGATTTTGCTAAATGGTATACTGATGTTGTGTCAGCTAGTCACTTAGCAAGTTATTCAAATGTTAAAGGTTGTATTATTTTAGAACCATATGGTTATGAAATATGGGAAAAAATTCAAGATGTAATGAATGAATTGCTCAAGAAAAGTGGTCATAAAAATATTGCTATGCCAATGCTAATACCAGAAAATTTGATGAAAAAAGAAGGAGAGTTAATAAATGGTTTTGCTCCTGAGGTTGCTTGGGTTACACATGGAGGAAATACAAAGTTAGAAGAGAGAATGTGTATAAGACCAACTAGTGAAACTTTATTTAGTGATTATTATTCAGGAATTGTTAAGTCTTATAGAGATTTACCAATTAAATATAATCAATGGTGTACTGTTGTAAGATGGGAAAAAGAAACTAGACCATTTTTAAGAGGAAGAGAATTCTGGTGGCAAGAAGGACATACTATTCATGAAACACGTGAAGAAGCTGAGGCTGAAACTAAATTTATCATGGATGAAGTTTATAAGAAAATGTTCTATGATTACTTTGCAATTCCTGCTATTACAGGTTATAAAACTGATAAAGAGAAATTTGCAGGAGCTGATTATACTTTAACAATTGAAG
>CANRCN010000069.1 GCA_947629135.1 uncultured Bacilli bacterium
GGAATTGAAGTAAATAAAGAACCCCCATTATATAGTAGTGAATATTGGAATGGTAAAAAGATTCCAACGGAAATAGACCCCATTAGCGAAGAAGATGAGGCTATTATTAAATCTTGGGAAGAGTTCACAAATAAAAAGGAGGATTAAATATGAGTGCTGAAGAAACATTAAAAATAATATCTAAACAATGGTGTTCTATTGAAGATCTAAAAAAAATATCCCACTTAGGAAATAATAATGTTTACAAATTAAAAAAAGAAATCCAAAAAGAATTAGAAGAACAGGGATATATTTTGCCAAAGGGATTGATTCCAATGTGTGAAGTCGTGAAAAAATTAAAGATTGATATAGAATATTTATACAAAATAAGCAATTTACACAACTAGTCTAATTTTACATAGTTTCATTTTATTCACTTTTATGATATTATGCAGTTAGCAAAAAGTCTAGTAAATTGTTTAACTATTCGGGAGGGATTTTATGTCAGTTAATCAATGTACTAAAGACAAAGCAACATCTAAGGGTAATAGATGGTTTTATCAATTTTACTATTATGATAAAGATGGTAAAAGCAGAAGATATCATTCTAAAAAATATGCAACTAAAAAAGAGGCTCAAGACGCAGAAACAGAAATGTTACATAAGCTAAATAGACATGAAATTAATATTACTGATATGACTTTTAGAGATTTATATGAAGAATTTTACGAATATAAGTCAGATAAAGTCAAAGAAACTACTATGAGGACCTATCGTGAAAGGAGATCAATTTTAGAGCCGTTAGATTATGTCAAAATTAGAGATTTTAATATTAACCATTATCTATCGTGGAGAAAAATGATATCAAAAAAGAATTGTGCCATCAAAACTAAAAATGGATATCACAAATTCTTAAAAGAGATTTTAAATTATGGCACTAGATGGCATGATTTTAATTTCACACCTATTTATAACAAAATGGAAAAATTTGTAGATCCTAATGCCGTTCCAAAAGAAATGGAATTTTATACTTTGGAAGAATTTAAACATTTTATTTCATTTGAACATAATCTTCTTTATAAAACAGGTTTTGAAGTCTTATACTTTTGTGGTCTTCGTATAGGTGAACTAAGAGGTCTTACTTGGGATAATATCAGTTTTGAAGATAAAACATTATCAGTAAAGAAAAATGTTGTAAATGTAGATGGGCAATTACTAGTAACATCTCCAAAAAGTAAAAAAAGTATCAGGACTTTGCCTATCACAAATACTTTATTAGAAGATTTAAAGTTGCTTAAAGAAAAGAATAAAAGAAATTATGGTTTTAATGATAAATGGTATGTTTTTGGAAACATAAAACCTATTGCAAAAGATAAAATGAGAAACGAAAAAAATATTTTGGCTAAAGAAGCTGGATTAAAGCAAATTCGCTTACATGATTTTAGACATAGTTGCGCATCACTATTAATAAATAATGGTGCTAATATTATGATTGTAGCTAAATACCTCGGGCATACAAAAATAGATGAAACACTTAATACATATTCTCACCTATTTAAAAGTAAAATGGAAGATATTGTAGAACTTATGAATCAACTTTATTAATTCTACGAAATAGAGCCTAACTTAGAGCCTAAACTATTTTTGACATTTTCAAAATAACTAAATATTCCCATAAAATAAAGGAATAAACAAAAATGACACCCAATAATGGGTGTCTTCAGGGGGAAATCTAAATATCAGTCCGTAACAATTTAATAATGTATTAAAGCCTTATAAATTAGGGCTTTTTAATTTCTATTAATTTATTAAAGTTTATTAAAATAACTTTATTTTTTGCATTTAGTATCTAGATTTGGTATCTAGAAATTAAAATGACACAATGACACATTATTTGAGCCTACTCTACTCACATTTATAGTGTCATAGTGTCATAATTTATTATTACTCATCTAATTCGTTATTGTAAGTATTCCACTTATCTTCTTTCTTTTCTTCGATATTATTCGTAGAATTATTAGAATTGTTTTTTTGATTATACTGTATTGTTTCACCATAGTTTTCAATATCATATGATTCTAAATAATTTTTTGAATTAACAATTTGATTATGATAACTAATAAATTGCATGAAACTTTGTTTCATCAAATTTACTAGTTTATGATTAGAACACTCCAATAGAATATTTAAACCATCATCACTTGATAAACTAATTTCACCATATTTACATATTGGTATGCTTTTGTTATCACTAAAGCGCTTATCAGGTCCACCACTTTTATTTACATATCTCCATGTATGTCTTACTATTTGTGCATCACTTGGTACAAATTCCGTTTCAACAAAATCGGTAAAGTCAAAATTAGCAATCAAATCATTATATTTTTTACACCCTACTCCACCAAAGTTTTTAAAAATAAGCATCCTGTCAGGCGTAAAGTATATTTTTTCATTTGTTAATACGAGACAATAAATATCAACATTATGAATTATATACCAGGGCATTTTTTTTATAACATGCACCATATGTCTAGAAACATTATTTCCAGCTCCTGCATTATATTTAGTATTATATACCTTTATCGAGGAATTGATTTGCCAGATTTTTTTATTTTGCTGAAGTATTTGTAAAAATTTATTTAATTCAACAAATTTTCTATTATTAACATCATCCATTTCATATGTTAAATCTATTTTCCATTTATTTGCTATTAAAAATTTCAACAATATTCCTATTGGAATTAAGAATATACTTATTAGACTTAAATTTGCTATTATGTCAATTATCCTTAATTTGTTAATTTGTATTAATATCTCATCATCTTTTCCCATATGTGAAATATTAACGTTTTGATAATAAATAGTATTACCTGTTATTAATTTTTCATTTTCATTATAACTTAAATTATTGTTCTGCTCTTCTCTATTGTTATTTTTGAAACTATCTACATATGAAATTCCAGTGCCAGGAATTGAATATGTTTTTCGTTGAGATCCGTTTGCACTAATTGTATGCCTATATCCTGGAAATCCCCAACTATAACCTATTCCAGATTTACTCAAATTGATTCTAAATCCTCCACCAAGATTTATACTTTTTCTATATCTAAATCCCATTTTATGCACCATCTTTATAATTCAATTTTTCAATATACTTATTGATTTTCTTAATCTCGATATCTGGATTTTTCCACCAATTTGGACTCCATATACGATATATTTTCCAACCTCTCGATTCTAAATATTTTTGTCTATGATAATCTCGTTCCCTAGCAAATTTTGAATTATGATATAATCTTCCATCACATTCTATTCCTAATAGATTGTCTTTTCCATCTTTTGACTTTATCACTAAATCAATTCTATAACCACCCACGCCATATTGTGTTTCAACATTATATCCTTGATCTAATAACTTATCACAAACTTCCTCTTCAAATACACTATCAAAAGTTAATTGTTTATTATCACTCTCATTTCTATCTAATAAAGATAATAACTGTGACTTAACAAGTTCATTATTACCATCGTCAAGAGCTTTAACATATTCAAGATATTGTTTAAATAATTTAGGTCCATCATTTTTTGTATAATCAACAACCAATTCCTCTGGTTCTATGGATGTCACTACATATATTTTTTCTTTTGCTCTCGAAATTGCAACATTTAAACGATTTTCTCCCCCATCTTGATTTAACCAACCAAAATTAATTGCAACTCTTCCTTTCTCATTTTTTGCATATCCAATACAAAAAATAATAATATCCCTTTCATCACCCTGTACTGTTTCAATATTTTTTACAAAAAAACTTATATTTTCACCATTTGAAAATCTATTTTCTTCTGCTAACATTTGAGTTGCAAAAGTACTATCTATCATCTTTTCTTTTTCTATTAAATCTTCAATTAAATTCATTTGTGATGAATTAAATGTTATAACTCCAATAGTTTCATTATTTTTTCTTGTATTTAATATATGCTTTACTAAATTAACTACTTCATTTGCTTCTTTTTCATTTTTCTTATCAATCCATAAGCCACCTTCCACCTTAATACGTTCTATAGGCTTTTCTCCTGACTTGTTTGCAAGTGAAGTAACCATTAACTTACCATCATAAAATGCATAATTAGAAAAAGCTATTAACTCTTCATATTTAGATCTATAATGATAATTTAACATAGTATGTTTATATTTATATCTAGCTGCATCTAATAAACTTTCATATTCAAGAAAACCATCAGATACTTCATCCTCATCAATTTCATCTAAAATTCTTCCTTTACCTAAGCTAGATGGTTTCAATTGTTTTTGATCACCAGCTACTATAACTTTTTTAGCTCTATATATTGCAGGAATCGATTTTTCAACATATAACTGAGATGCTTCATCAAAAATTACTAAATCAAAAATATTGTTTTCAAATGGTAATATATCGGATACTACTTCTGGAGTCATCAACCATATTTTAATTGAATCCAGCATTTCTAATCTATATTTAGACATAAATTTATTAATGGACATTTTTCTTTTTCTATTACACATTTCTTCAATTTTACTTAATTTGTTATTACCATTCAAATTTGCAACATCAGTAAGCAATTTTGTAAAAGCCAGTTTTTTTGTTAAATCTTTTTTAGCTACTATATTTTTTCTTATGTCACTTCTAATATTGTCAAAATTGCTAATATAATTAGTAACATTAACATTATTTTTTTCAAAATTACAAATGATATTAAATAAGATAGTATTATATATTTGCATGTTTGCATCTTTAAACGAAGTGTTTAAGCATAATTTAACTTCTTCTATAATTCTTACATACTCCTTTTGATTATAATCCAATTTATCATATAAAAATTTATTTGAAATAAATTCTTGATAATTTGGTAAAAATCCTTTTAAAAATGAAATGCTACTTACTAATTGTTTAGCAAAAATACTATCATTGTTAATAAAATAATTATTAACAATATCGTTAATTAAATTCTTTAATTTTTTCTTTTCAAATATTTTTCTATAAAAAGGTAATGATTTAAAATAATCAATAAATGTTTCCAAATCATTTATTTTTTTTGTTAATTCTATTATTTCAATATCAATTAAATTTGTTTTTATATTATTAACTATTGAATTAGAGTTAATTGTACTCATATAACTATCAATACAATTTGAAGTTTCATCATCGTTGAACATATCCTTTATACTAGTTAAAACTGGATATTTTATTTGAAGTATAATTGAAGTTAATTTTTGATTTACTAAATTATATTTATCAAGTTCTTCTTGCTTCGAAAGATTTATTCTCTTGCAAACATTATAAACATTATACATTGTTGTACCAAAATCATTTATTCCATATATTTGTTTAGCAATTGTTTCCAAGCAATTGATATCATAATTAATTGTGTCAATGTTGTTTTTTATTTGATTAATTACATCATTTTGAGTATTAGAACTTTCATATAATAATGTATGATTTGAATTAAGGGTATTAACGATTGAATTAAGTTGTTCATAAAAAGTTTGTTTATTTTCAACATCATCAATTAAAATTGCAAATTTAGAAAGGTCACCTAATCTTGAATATATTACATCTAGTGCTGTTTTCTTTTCAGAAACCATTAATACATTTTTTCCCTTTAAAATACATTGAGCTATAATGCTTGTTATAGTTTGTGATTTACCAGTTCCTGGGGGACCTTGAACCACAATAGAGTCAGAAGAATTTATTTCTTTTAATACTTTTTCCTGTGAAAAATCCAATTCATTTATATAATCAATTTCATTCTCAATTGTTGTAAAATTTTGAGTTTTATCATTAGACTCATCATACTGTACATCTAGATTTCCTAGAATACTTTCCATTCCCCACAATAATTCCTTAATAAGCTTCGTAACATTATTTTCTTGAATCATTTTATGAAAATCTTCGTACATAGATGTCACATATGTTGAATATATGCCTAAAACCATATATTTTTTTATTTCTAATTCACCATTGTTATAATTAGGAAAGTCATTAGCTTTATTTTCAAAAAATTTTTCAATATTACAATCATTGTTTTGAATATAAAACTTATTATCACGATAAAAATTGATCATATCTGAAATATAGGTTTCTTCATTAAACTCCTCAATAGCATTATCAGGTAATACCTCATTTTTGCCATTAAATTTATTATTTGCTAATATTAAATTGGTATTGTATAGAATATCTCTACTAAAATCATTCTTTAAAACAACATTAGAAGATGTTCTATCTAAAGCAACTGGAAATAAAATTAATGGTGCTTTGATATTAAAATTTTCATTTTCCATTTTTCCTTGAACAAAAGGATAAGCAATATATAACTCATTATTACCGGATTCTGTTTCAATTTTTGAAACTTGTCTTATTAATTTTAAAATAGATTTTAATTTATCATCATCAAAATTCTTGATATCAATAATATCAAATGATTCTGTACTTCTTGATAGCAAAAATTTCTCCAATTCATCTGAATTACTTAAAAATTTGACAATGTCTATTCCATAATCTTTATTAACTTTACCACTATACAGTAATCTATTTCTTTTATTAATATTTACTAATCTATTTTCTAATTTACTCAAAATAATCTTTTCATCATCTGTTATGTCTACTTTGTCTACTGGTTCATTTTTGATAATTTCATTTAAAAAATACTTTCCATAATTTTCTATAAAATTTTTGCCTATACCACTTATATTCTCCATATCTTCTAAACTTTTCGGCTTATATTTCACTAACAACCTTAATGAGTCATCTGAACAAATAATTGGTTTTCTATCAGAAGAATAATCATAAAACTGTTTTTGTAATTGGCTTTTAATCATACACAATTTATTATATAAATCGTAATCTTCTTGCTTCATTTGTTTAACTTCCTTTCTTGATTTTGCTCAAACTAAAACATTAATGTTATTAGTATTTTGGTAATTTATTATAATCATATTTTTGTTCTGCCATTTCTAATTCATTAAAAGTGTATTTTATATCTTCAATAGCTTTATCTATGGTATATATACTATCTTTATTTTCTTTCATTATTTTCAAATGCTCCATAATATAAAATAATTTTTGTCTTGCATCTTTTACTTTTTTTATTTTTCCATTATCAAAATCTAATAAGTTTAATTCTGATTCTTTATATTGTTCAATTAATGCTTTTAAATCTTTAGTTGATTTATTAGCATACTTATCTTTAGAAAAATAGAAAAGCATTTCATCATAACCTGCAACTTTTAATAATTCTTGTAATGACATATCTAAAGTTTCAGCAATCTTACGTAGATCATCAATATCTAC
>CANRCN010000070.1 GCA_947629135.1 uncultured Bacilli bacterium
TTCCACCAAATAATATTCCATTATAATAAAGTAAATATTCTCCCATCATTGATTTACAAGTAATATTATCTAATAAATTTAATTGTTCCAATACAAAATCTCTATAATCTTTTATCGTAGCCATATAATAACACTCCTAAATTTTAATTTGTTTATTTGTTTATAAATTTATTGTTTAATCTTTAATTTTAAGACCTAATATAGTAGATAAAGAAACTGCTTGATAACTAGTAACAATAAGTCCTTTTAAATCTGCTATGTTAACTATTATTCCTGAAATATCACAGGTACTAAAATCTATTTTATCTAATTTTGTTTCTCTAAAATCTGCTCTTAGCAATTTACAATCATTAAAAACTAACTTATTTATCTTTTTTAAACTAATAAAATTACTTTCACTCATATCACAGCCATTAAAACTTACTTTATTTAAAATACTTTCTGATAAATTACTATATTTAAGTATACATTCTTTAAAGGAAACATTTTCTAAATGAGATTCCATCATATTAGTTCCAATAAATTTAGAATTAAAATATTCATTACTTTTACTTATAAATTTTGAATATATTGAATTTGAAAAATCACAATTTATAAATTTACATTCTTCAAAATATATATTAGATAAATCACATTTAGAAAAATCTACATTTTTAAATATACATTCTATATAATCGTTATCAGTTTCTTCAAAAATAATTTTTTCAAAAGTTTCATTTCTACATTTCATAAATCATTTATCTCCTACAAATTACTATTTATCTTAATCTATAAACTGTAATTTAACATTGTTATAAATTTCAAACCCAAGTATTTCTATAATAATTCCTTAATCATATTCTTTTATTTTTCCTTCTTGTTACATTTTTTCAATTGAAATTAGTTTTTTTAACTTATGATATCTTATAAACTAATACTTTATACCACCATCTTTTAATTGATTTCCAATTTGAAACAATAAGACTAATAGAATTATTACTACTAAAATTATATTTTTTCTTCACACTCAATTACTTTACTTCAATCTTGCATTTTTGCAATTTCGTGACATCATTATATCATGTAAGAAATTAATTGACAACTATTTTTAATAATTACTTTTTTAATTAAAAAAGTAAATATAAAAAAATCGAGTTTTTGAATTCACTCGATTTATTAGTAGATTTAATAATACCCAAGTAATTTTACGACTACAAATAATATTACTCCAATAGCAGGACATTTTCTTTTAAAAATTTAACCTACATATTCTACTGCTGCTCTAGTATCTGTAAATTGATTGTTACCAGTAATTTTAAAGTACTGATCTCTTTTACCAAATTTAGAATTATTAATATGAAAGATTATATGATATCCTGATATATAACTTCCATCAAAATCTTTTCCAGAAAATGCTTTAATTTCATATGTACAATCAGTTTCTTTCCATCTTCCATCTATTAAAATACAAGTTTTATCAGCATTTATTGTTGCTTCTACAAAAGAATTCTTATAACGACCATACTTTAAAGTATATTGACCAGCTACTATCCTTTCTGCTAATTTTTCCTCTTCCTCAGTTTTTAGTTCTTCAAAACTTATAGGATCTTTTAAAAGTTTAATGTTATATGTTACAGGATCATCACCTATTTTAACATTTAATCGTCCTCCATAAATTTTATCATCTACTTTAACATAAATATCATAAGTTCCTTTTTTCAAAACTGAACTATAATTATAAGCTTCAACTGTTTCAAATTCTTCTACTTGTGTTTCCCTATTTTTGAAAACAACTGCAACATTAGTATCATCTTCTAACTTATGATTTGTTTCATCAATCTTACCAGCAATCGTTCCATATTCACTTTTTTTGTCTTCAAAACTTCCTTTTTTATCATAAGCTCTTAACACTGCTTCAAAAGCATTTACTATAGGATAAGTTTTTCCCTCATATTCCAAATATTCTGTTGCACTATTAATAAGAATATTTTTTACTTCATTCGCTGTAAGTTTATTATTGGCAGCATATACTAAAGATGCAATACCACTTACTACAGGTGTTGCCTGACTTGTCCCCTCTGCCCAATAATAATCATTTCCATTTATTGTACTATAAATTGCACCAGGGGCATAAATATCAATCGCATCACCATAATTAGAATACCAACCTTTTTTATATTTGAAGTTAAAACGATCAAAGATAGTTCCTTCTGAAGAAAAAGTATATGGTTTTCTTGCTCCCCCAACAATAATTGTTCTATCTTTTAAATATGGACTATTATCAAATACTTTAGTTAAAACATCAGTATAATATCCTTTATTATCATTTCCTCCTGCTTTTACAATTAAAAAATCTTTATTTAACTTGCTTAATTGTGCAAAACTATTATTAAAATAATTCAAATATTTCAAATAAGTTTCATTATCATCAGTAATTTCTATTGAATTACCTTTTTCATCTTGAATATTATGAGCAATACTCATATTAATTACTCGAACATCATTTTGAATTAATTTAGTTAGCGAATAAACATAACTAAACATTGTCCCAACTTGAGTAATTCTTCCATCAGCATTATCATCTTTCATATAATACCAAGGACTAGCATAGTACAAATTTACCTGATCATTAATTCCATTAATACCTTTATTATTATTTCTTTTAGCAGATATAATTCCAGCAACATGAGTTCCATGAGTCTTTGCTCTTAAGAAATTACAAACTCCACCTGTTTCATGAGTTAATTTTATATTATCATAATCTTTATCATGAAAATAATCATCATAATAACGAATTATATGATTTATAGTTGGAAAATCTTCTGATGCTAAAACAAACATATTTTTCTTTTCTAATGATAAATCTTCATGTAAATAATAAACTAATGTATCAATAATACCGACCTTGATTTTTTTAGATTGAACTAAATCTAATGCATCATTTATTTTTAAATCTTTTAAATGATAATCTTTATCTAAATGGAATTCTTGATTATTAGAACCAACTTTATTATAATCTAATTCATTATTATAAACATAATTTAGTGAAACATTTGTTGTAAGTTCACTCTTATCTATATTATCTTTTATTTTTTCTAATTCATCTAAACTATTTGTTTCAAATGTAACTTGATATTGATTTAATGAGTAAATTTCACCAATAATTTTACCTTTATATTTTTCTATTAAAGACTTTCTTTCTTCTTCTTTCACATTATCATTAAAAATAATAATTAATTCATTAGAAAGTGCTTTAATATTTTCCCCATCTATTGAAACTATTTTTGTTTTATCTAATTTACCAATATATCCTATTTCAACATTATCATTTTTTGTCAAAATTATAAATAAAATTATTGCAATAATAATTATTAAAATTAAAGCAACTAAAAGAATTTTTTTACCCTTACTTTTCATATTTTTCTCTCTTTCATAATATTACTTCTTACTTTTATTAATTATACATATTTATATTTTGATAGTTTCTATCTTATCATAATATTCTTTAGTAACAAAATCTAATATTTTATAGTTTTCATAATCAAATTTAACATAATAAAGATTATTATATTCTTTATCTCTTAAAACATACGTGCCAATATAAGTATCTTCCCATTTCATTCCACTAAAGGAAATATCATTATTAGCTAATTCTCCTTTTGGATAATTATGATGAATGTAATATAATACATTTTCTTCATATATTGCCATCTCTCCTTCGTTTTTATACTGTTGCATTGTACTTTTATTTTTGTAATTTTCTAAAGATGTTTTTGCATCGTTTTCTAATAATTTCTTTATACAATCTTCTACACTATCATATTTCCAATTTTCTCTTTCATTGGTAATACTCATATTATGATATGAAATAAAGTTTTGATAAAACTTTTCAGTTCCTGTAAATGATATAAATAATGTAACCACTTGACTCAATAGAAAAAGAACTATTAATGTTATCAATGCCAATCCCATTGTTTCAAATCCTTCTTCTATTTTCTTTCCTAGTTTATTCCTTTCACAAAAAAATGGAAATAACAAATTTAAAATTATTAAAGGATAAAACATCATTGCTATACCTGAAAATATACTTTTATAATCATAATTAAATAACAAAGTATGATAAGGTTTTATCATTCCATAAATAAAGAAACCTACAATAGTTACAAATGAAATACCATAAAATATTTTTTTAGTAATAGAATTATTTTTAGATTTTTTATATACATTTACATATTTAATGATAGTTAAAACCAGCATAACGATTGAAGCTAATAAATTAAATACAGCTGCACCTTGATCTACTAAATCACCTTGAAATATTGCTACTATTAACCAACAAACAATACCAAATATAAATACCATACCTGTACCTAAGCCAGAAAAATCTAAGGGATTATCATCACCTAACAAATATTCAAGTCCTAAGTATTCTAGCCAAGACATTTAAAAACCTCCTTTCAAAAAATAAAGGCTGTCTAAAACAACCTTACATATTTCTAGTTTCTTTTTCAAAATTGTTTGCTTTTATGAATATATAAATCTTATAACCAATGAAAAATGGCCAAGTAAATGCTCCAATGAATAGTGCTAATCCAAATTTGAGTATATAGGCTACAATCCAAAATTTGTCAGTTAATACCATTAACCAACCCATAAAGTTACCCGTCATTAATTGATTAATAAGCTTCCATCCCCAAGGAAAACCAATAAACATTAAAAGTCCTTGAAATCCTTCAATAGAATATCCTATAATAGCACATACTACAGATAATACTCCCGCAACAACTAAATCTTTAATAGTATCATTTCTTACTGATTTAGCATCCATTTTTAATTTTGCTTTTTTGTCATCTAATACTTTTTGAGCTTTTTCCTTTCTCTTTTGTTCACAAGATTCACATAGACCACTTTTGTACTTATCAACACATGTTTTACACAAAGATTTTCCACATTCTTTGCAAGTACCTACTGCATCTTTATTTTCATGATAGTAACATTTCATATTTGTATTTCTCCTTTCTACTTCTTTAATTATCGTATAACTTATAATTAATCGATATTAAATAGCCATAAATTCTACTAAGTTTTCAATAGATACCCTTTTCATTTCATAAGTTGGATGAACATATAGTTTTAAAGTAATCTCAACTGAAGAATGTCCTAAAATTTCACTTAATGTTTTAATATCCATCTTTGATTCAATAGAACGAGTTGCAAAAGTATGTCTTAAAGTATGAAACTTATTCTTTTTTATATTACATTTTTTAAGTATCCTTTCATAAAAAGATTCTAAATATCTTGTATCATATAGTTTCTTGCTATTAGATAAAAGAAAATAATTGTTATCTTGTTTAAACTCTTTTAATAGTTCAATTATAAATTCAGGAACAGGGATTATTCTTTTAGAAGTTTCACTTTTAGGAGTGCTTTCTATTAAAATTGTTTTAGTATTACTATCTTTATTTGGATTTTTAACTCGTATAATTGTTCTTTTAATGATTAAAGATTTACTACTAAAATCAATATCTTCCCATTTTAAACCACATACTTCTCCAACTCTAAGTCCCGTATAAAGACAAAGTAATATGCAAACTTTACGAATATTTAATTTATCTTTTAAGGTTTGTTCTAAAATTGCTTGTTCTTCTTTAGATAAAACCACTATAACTTGGTTTATTTTTTTAAGTTTAATATTACCTAAATCAATAAATTTACAATATCCATTATTAAAAGCATAAGATAAACTAGTCTTAATAATATAAATTAATTTCTTTTGAGTAGAATTGGCTATTTTATCTTTTAAATTAGTAAATAATTCAAATATATCTTCTTTTACTAAATTTCTTATTCTAATATAACCGATTGTATTTCTTAAATATAAATCAATTATGTTTTCATAATTTACTTTAGATTGTATTTTTATATTATTTTTATTATCCAACCAATTTTTTAAAATATCATTATAAGTTAGATTCTCTCTTTTAATCACACTTTCACCTCCAATTAATATATTTTAATAAAAAAATCAAAAAAATTAAAAAAAATATTCATTTTTTCGTAGAAATATGATATACTTAAATAGCTTGGGGTTATCGCATAATTATAAGTTATACGATAATTTTAAAAGGAATATGAGGTTTTAATTCATATTCCTTTTTACTATTTTTTCAAAATTAAATTCTGCAAAGTCCATTTACTTTATATTATTTTTTAATCAACATTAACACCTTTTTTGAATACTTTTATATCTATGAAATAATAGATACCAATTAAAATGATATATAAACATATTCCTAAGACTAATGCTGTTTTTACAATATCAACTGTAAGTGTATTACTTATATTTGAATTAAATAATGTCATAATATTAGGATTAAATAAACCAATGATATAGATAATTAAAACTGATATTGCAACAACAAATAGATAGTTTAAGAAACCATAAAGAATCGATTTAGCCATTTTTAAATTGTTTGATCTATGACCTAGTAATATACCAGTAAAACCTGCTTGTAATATAGTCGTGAATTCTAAAAATATAACAAAGAAAGAGACAAGAATTACTTTTATTGTTGTACTATTCATAACTGTTGCAAAAAATTGTAAGGTACTTTTTAGAATTTCTAAGTTTTCTTTTGAATAATAAGCAATAAATACACATAATATTATAACTAATATACTTGTGAACATTGTAATAATAGAAGATAAAAATTTAGATGTATAAATTGTACTTTTACTTATTGGTAAAGTATGAGTTAAGTAAGATTCATCTCCATATACATTTTTGACAAATCTCGCCCATACTCGCATTAAATTATTTATTATTATACTAAACATAAAAGAGATTGTTGTTCCACTTGATATAAGGGCAATAATATGTAACATAAATGAATTATCAAAGGAAAATAAAATTCTTGTTAAAATAGCAAATACAATATCAATTAAATAGAAAACTATTAAAACCTTATAAATATATTTTAAATCATATTTTAAACATTTACTTAACATTTAAACATCCTCCTAAATATTTCATCAATAGAGCCTTTTTCTTTTTCTCTTAATTTATCAGCATCACTTGAGAGTATTATTTTTCCTTTATCAATAAAGATAACTTCATCAAGTATTCTTTCTATATCACTAATAAGATGAGTAGATAT
>CANRCN010000071.1 GCA_947629135.1 uncultured Bacilli bacterium
TTATTGAAGCAAGATCTATCGGAGCCTCTCCAAGAGAAAAAGCCGTTATTTCAGCTTTAACAATTATTGATTTAGGTCTTGCCAATAATACTAAATCTCCATACGAATTAAGTAGATATTCACTTAATAGTGAACATAAACCATATACAACTGATTATATTATAAGTCATGGTGCTGACTGTGCTTCCTATGTTAGTTGGGCATTAAACGAAGCATCTCCTAATGGATTTAACAATGCTAGTTTAAATACTCTTAGTAAACAAGGAACTAAAACAGCTTATAAAAATCTACAAGCAGGCGATATTGTTTTACATTCAAGCCATGTTGCTATGGTAATTGATAATGTAAGTAATGTTGATAATCCTTATGTAGTAGTAGCTGATTCAAGTAGTCAAGATAATAGTTATACAACTGGAATAAGAATTCAAAAAATTTCTTATGATGCCTTAAAAGATATTGGTTTTAAAGGTTATGATTTAAGTGAATTTTATCAAGAAGTATAAAAGTGTATCATTGATACACTTTTTTATTTTACAAATAATTCTTCCAACCCATCAAAACTTAAATTAATTGAATTCATATTCTTAAGTCTTGATCCAAATTCTCTATCGCTTTCCGTATAACATTTTATACCGAAATTTTCTCTTAAGCAAGCAGACATTCTTTCTTCATCTGTTATATCTATAAATTCACTCATATCAATTGTTTCATCATCTGTTAACAAAGTCAATTTATAGTTTTTATTAATTCTAACTCCTACAACCTGCATAAATTTTTTAGCACTGTTATCATTAGAAGTATTTTCTTGATAAGCTTTATATAGGCTTTCTAATTCTTCTAAACTTATTGCTCTTTCATTTTTAATACTATCAACATTAATACTATTTAAAATCTTTTTACGATTATTTATTGCATTTAATCTTTCTTTATAATTCTTTTTAGTTCTTAAATACACTTCATATAAGTCATCTATCATTTTACTATCAGCATATCCACTTTCAAATAAAGCATCATCATCCAATAAATAAACACCAAATTTATTCATTCTAACACCATATATATTAACAAAGTCAGCAAATTCTACTTTATCTAAATCTATATCATTTAATCCATGTATATTTTTATAATGTTCAGCTAAAAATACCAATTCTTTAGGAACTATATCTATATCATCAAGAATTAAAATAGGAGAATTTCTAATAATTGATAAAACCTCATCTCTAATGCTTAACTCTTTAGTTTGTCTATCTAATAGACTTTCTTTAGTAATTATTAATATTTTATTAGGATAATTTTGCTTTAAATAATTAAGAAGTATTTCATTATTTTCTTGATTTCTAAATTTAGCATTGATTATTTCTTGAGGTTTAAAACTATAATATATTAATATTTTAAATAAGGCCTGCTTTATATCTCCTTTATATCTTATTACAAGATAATTCTGTAAAATCTCATCATCTAACTTATAGTCTTCATTTACTAACAAAATAGCTTTATAACTTAAAGTAAGTCTATTTTTTAACTTAGTATTCCCTGCATCTATTTTATTAACATTTGCTATTTGATTACCTAATGGATCTAGAACAACAATATCTGATGATTGATTACTAATTCCATTTATAGTTACACTAACAACATCATTTTCTTCTAATTTTAAATCTTTAGGTACTCTTTTTAGACTAATTACTAGCATTATATCTTTAAAATTAAAATTAGAATTAAATCTTAAATTTAAACAATCTGTTAAATAACTTATCTCTTCATCATCAATTAAATAACAATCATCAATTTTTGTTAAACACTTCCTTACTTTCCTAGATACTAATTCCCATTTTAAACTATCAAGCTCATCTTTCTTTATACTTTTTACATCCTTACTTTGCATATTTAACTCCTTTCATTAATTTAAAATAAATACATATATAAATAATCCTATTAAATATAAAAGTGTCAGAATACTTGGAATAAATAAAATATTAACATAAGCATTATTATTATCAGAATTAAGTTGTATTCCAGTAGATGATAATGCTCTTCCGGCTTCAGTTACTAAGCTTTTTCTAACTCCTGATTGTCTTCCGGCTTCTTCCTTTTTTCTATTATCCAAATAATCATTTAAATAATTTATATTTCCGTTTATAAATAAATCTTCATAATATTCATAGATTTCAGAAGGTATATTGCCATTTTGATTAAAGTTTTTTAAATTCTCTACAATAAAATTGAAATGGGCTTGATTCATATTGCCATCTGCTTGAATATGATTAAATGAGAACAAACCTATTTTGGCCATTTGATAAATATTTATGTTGATATCTCCTCTTGGATCGTAATCAACAGGGGCGATTATTTTTCCAAAATTAGCAAGATTGGGATTTTTTGCTACTAAAATGATTTTTTTAGGATCAAAGTCAATTATGAAATAACCTTTGCTATGAATATATTTAACTGTAGCATCTAAAAGTTTTAAAACACTAGAAAGCTTATCTATGTCATCATCGCATTCAGTTATTAAATCACTTAACAGCATATCATCACCTCCATATTATCTATCATATAATAAGTATACCACATATTTATAAAAAATGAACAAAAAAATTGCAAGAATTTTATCTTGCAACTATATTAACAATTTTGTTCTTTATAACAATTACCTTAATTATTTCTTTTCCTTCAACATGTTTTTTTACATTTTCATTTTCGAGAGCTAATTTTTGAATTTTATTTTCTTTTTCATCAGTTGGAACTTCAATTGTTCCTCTTAATTTTCCATTTACTTGAACAGCAATTGTTACAGTTTCATCAATCAATTTATCTGCATCGTATTTTGGCCATTTAGATTCACATAAATGAGCTCCTAAATTATATTTTTCATTCAACTCTTCTGTTACATGAGGAGCCATTGGATTAAGAAGTAATAGTAAAGTCCTATAATCTTTTTTAGTAATAGTATCTAATTTTTCCATTTCATTCAATAGAATCATTAAACTAGAAACAGCTGTATTAAATTTTAAATTATCTAGATCTTCTGTTACTTTTTTAATAGTTTTATTAATTATAACTTCAAGAGTAGGGGAATAAGTATTTTTACTATTTAAACTTTCAGCAATTCTTTCAACTCGATCTAAGAATTTTTTACATCCATTTAAACTATTTGTATTCCAATTTACTTCTTTTTCATAGTCTCCTATAAACATTTCATAAACTCTTAAAGCATCGGCTCCATATTCTGAAATACAATCATTTGGATTAATAACATTGCCTTTTGATTTACTCATTTTTTCACCATTAGCACCTAATATCATTCCATGACTAGTACGAATTTTAAATGGTTCTTTGTTAGGAACTAAACCTTGATCATATAAGAAATTATTCCAAAATCTAGCATATAATAGATGCCTTGTTGCATGTTCCATTCCTCCGTTATACCAATCAACTTTTCCAAAGTAATCTAAAGCTTCTTTAGATACAAATTCTTTATCATTATGAGGATCCATATAACGTAACCAATACCAAGATGACCCAGCCCAGTTAGGCATGGTGTCTGTTTCTCTCTTAGCAGGTCCGCCACACTTTGGACAAGTAGTATTTACAAATTCAGGAATTGAAGCAAGAGGACTTTCTCCATTCTCAGTTGGTTCATAAGATGCAACATTAGGTAATTTAACTGGTAAGTCTTCATAAGGAACTGGAACCCAACCACATTTATCACATTTTATCATTGGAATTGGTTCACCCCAAAATCTTTGACGTGAGAAAACCCAATCTTGAAGTCGATATTTAACAGAAGCATGACCTATGCCTTCTTGTTCTAAGAAGTTAATTACTTTAGCAATAGCTTCTTCTTTTTTAGTAATTCCATTTAAGAAACTAGAATTAACCATTTCTCCATCACCAACATAAGCTTCTTTTGAAATGTCGCCTCCCTTAATAACTTCAATTATATCAATGCCAAATTTATGAGCAAATTCATAATCTCTTTCATCATGAGCTGGAACAGCCATAATAGCTCCTGTTCCATATCCCATCATAACATAATCTGAAATATAAACTGGAATTTTTGTTTTAGTAACTGGATTAATAGCATAGAATCCCAAAACCTTAACACCTGTTTTATCTTTATTAAGTTGTGTTCTTTCCATTTCACTCTTACGACTTGCAAATTCTTGATATTCTTTAATTTCATCCATATTTAAAATTCTATCTTCAAGTTTCTTTAGAATAGGATGTTCTGGAGCTATAACCATAAATGTTACTCCAAATATTGTATCTGGTCTTGTAGTATAAATTCTTAATTTTTCATCTGTATGATCAATTAAGAAATCTATTTCTGCACCTGTTGATTTACCAATCCAATTTATCTGGGCAAGCTTAGTTTTCTCTTGGAATTCTGTTTCAGCTAAACCATCAAGTAGTCTTTCAGCATATTTTTTCATTCCAAGCATCCATTGCTCTTTTTCTTTGTGAATAATTGGTCCTCCACATCTTTCGCAATTTCCACCTTCAACTTCTTCATTAGCTAGACCTATTTTACAATTAGGACACCAGTTAATTGTCTTTTTATCCTTATAAGCAAGTCCTGCTTCATAAAATTTTAAAAATTGCCATTGTGTCCATTTATAATATTTAGGATCTGTTGTTGCAAATTCTCTTGACCAATCAAATGATAAACCTAAACTTTCTAATTGTCCTTTAAAAGTTTTAATATTTTCTTTTACTGCAATACTTGGATGAACATGATTTTTAATAGCATATTCTTCTGCTGGAAGGCCAAAAGCATCCCATCCCATTGGAAATAAAACATTATAACCTTCCATCCTTTTCTTACGAGCAACTGCATCAAGAGATGCATAACTTCTAACATGACCTACGTGTAATCCAGCTCCACTTGGATAAGGAAATTCAACTAATATATAATATTTTTCCTTAGTACTTTTATTTTTAGCTTCAAAAGTATGATTTTCTTTCCAATACTTTTGCCATTTTTTTTCAATCTTTTTTGTCTCCATCTTTTATCAATCCTTTCTTTTGATAATACATACCTATAAAACTATAAGTTATCATAATAAGTGGTATAAATAAAACTCCACCTAATAATATTGCAAGATAAACATTATCAATAAACCGCATTACAAATGTTGCTATAAAAGATATATCAAATGCACTAACAAGAGCAATCTTATTCATAATACTAGTATATTTTATCTTATCAACATCAATTTTATATTTTTTTATTAAATATACAAGTTCAACAGGAACTCGTTTTTTATTTATCTTCTTATGCCTTAATACTTGAAAAACTAAATAAAATAAATAAATAATTATAAACGTCCCCAAGAACCAATATAAATCACTTAATTTCATAATCACCAACCTTTAAATAAAAAGAATGATACCAAAGGAGTGCAAAGCACGGTACCATCCTAATTTTCACTTAATTAATCTTAACGCGATCAACGAATTATTTTTTCTAAAGACAAGTTCATGTTATTCTAATATTAGTTTACACCAATCACTAACTCTCTAAAAATAGAATAGATATTACTACTTCTTTAAATAATTTATATTGATATTAAATCATATATAAACTAATTTTGCAAGACTTTTTTGATATTTTCTTTATTTTTTTAATAAAGCATCACATGTAAGAGAAATAGTATGTTTAGAATAATCATCAGAAAAATCTATCATTGTTAATTCAGAATCACAACCATATTTTAATTTTTCAAATTCAGTTATATCTGTTTTAACATTATCTTTTAGTTCTTTAATTGTAATTTTTCTTTCACCTTTATCATTTAAATATTCTTTTATCTTAGTATCATCAACAAGATATTTTTCAATTACTCCAATTATTTCATCTGTTACTTCAAGTCTTTCTTCTCCTAATAATTCTCCAGCTGGTTCTTCTTCAGCTGGTGCTGGTTCTTCTTTTTTACTGTTAAATACTACTCCTGTAACTATTAAAGACACTCCTATTGCTAACATTATTATTACTATTAATATTTTTATTTTATTCTTTTTCATACTCACCTCATATTATTTTTTATATTACTATTTTTTAATTAATTAAATCTTAATTTATATATACCACCTCTAATTCTATTATAACTACTACTACAATTATATCTTACGTTCTTTTATTTTGCAAGAAAATTTTAACTTTAAATTTTATTTTAATTACTACAAGACTTATAACCTATTCTAATTGGATCAGAAGTAGTTCCTGAACCTCCACAGAAAACAACATCTGAACTTAGATTGAAATATATTCTATATGAATAGCTTTTATTATACCATCCTGCTGATTCAGGACATTTGCTACTTGTCTCATGATGTTCTGTACAATTACCATTACATGAACATGCTCGTCCACCTTTAGTGATGATATATGTAAAGTTACCATTCCATACATGATAAGAGAATTGAGCACCACTTGATTCGTGTAACCATGATAAAGCTATTGAAGAATAATTATTTTGAAATGTATATGTAGTAACTCCTGTTGATAACAATAAATCTGATGATGTCAAAGGCCATAATTTATTGGTACTAGTAGTTCCATTTTCTTTATTC
>CANRCN010000072.1 GCA_947629135.1 uncultured Bacilli bacterium
TTAGTATTTTTATCTTGAAAACTAACCTGTAAATCTCCTACATTAATAACATAACTATTTTCACTTAATTTGCTACTTCTTAAAAGAGCATAACTTGAAGATATTATTAATATTAAACTAAATGTTATTAAAATCACTATTAATTTTTTATTATTACTCATATTATTATCTACTCCTTTTGTTTGAAGTTAATACCACTCTTCTAATTATATTAGAAGATAAATACTTTGACTTTTCAAGTCATTTTGAGAGAAACTAAAAAACACAGAAAAGATAGTATTAATATACTACTTTTCTATGTTTTATTTCTTTTTTTGTTAAATTTATTTTATGAGATAAAATTAATACACCCCCCCCCCAGGTTGACAATATGTTAACTAATTTTAATGATAATTTTTTATCTTCCATGAGAGGTCACATCCTTTCTATCTCATATTTTCATTATAACGTTTTTCTTAGAAATAATCAAGTTTTTATATTAAAGTCACTTTAACTTTTTATACTTAACATTATATCTTCTAAATAATAATTATCATAGAACTTTTTATTTTCTAATCTAGTTATCCATTCATCTATATCTTTTCTAGTTTCTCCATTTGATTTTCTATAAACAATCCTTAAAAACATTCCTAATTTTAAAAACATATTTATTATATTATCATCATAACTCAATTTATTAGTATCATGATATGCTTGAATAATAGCTTTTGATATTTTAATAACTTCTTTAAATTTATTACCTGAAATATAACCTTTAATTCTATTTAAATAATCATCTATTATTTCTTTAGAAGTATTATCTATTACTAAAGAGTTATATAAATTATTATAATAAAAATCATATCCCAAAGTTGGGTAATAACTTCTAAATTGTTCTTTAAAAGCTTTTGGTCCAAATAAAACATTATTTTGCCCAACTTCTGACAATAAATATTTTTTTATATCTTCTGCAGGAATATTTTCTAAAATATTTTTTAATTTAATTTCTTTTTCTTTAATTACTTCCTTTAATTCAACTTCAATATATTCTTCATTACTAATAGCTAACAAAACAGCATACTCATGTTTACAAGGAAAATCACATGGACAAGTACAATTATAATCTATTTCATCTTGATGTATTATTAAAGTAACATTATAAATTTTATAATCTGAACCTTCTACTTTAGCAAAATACTTATTTTTATTTTTATATAAATTTAAGATATTTCCATCTTCATAATACTCAAGTCCTCTTTTTCTTATTTGACTTGTAAAATCATTTCTAAAATTATTCTCTAAGTTCTTTTCTTCATATAAATTTTCTTTAATATTTTTTTTATAGTCTTCATCATCTTCATCAAGAATAATTAGATCTGTATTTACATTCATCTTCCTCACTTCCTTTTAAAATACATGTAATAATTTTAAAATAATAGCCGTTGCAACGATAATTAAGATAATTATTAAAATAATAATTAATTTTAGATACTTATGATTTCCTTCTTCTTGAAAACTATCATCTGATTCCATATAGACCTTATCATTCTCATTTTCCAAAACTTCATTTAACATATCTAAACAAACTTCTTCAGTTTTTACTTCTGGTAACTCTAAAAGAGAAGTATTTGTAATTGGAGTTTTTAATTTCAAAATTGTAGTTGTATCAGGAAGAGGTTCTAATTCAACTTCACCACTTGTATTTTCTGAAACAGCTGGTAAAACATCTGTATTAGTATTACTAGGCATTAAATCAGCCATTAAATCTTCCTGTTGTTTTTCAAGCTTTTCCTCAGCTGCTTTCTCATTAATGCTATTTAAAACATTCTTAATATTTTCTTCATTAGATTTAAAATCAAAACTTCCTTTAATTCCTTCTTCATCTTTATTACTAATAGCAGTATTTACTAACTTAACAATATCATACTCTTTATCTTCATAACTATAATCTGAAAATTTTAAATCTTTAACTTTTTTTACTTCAATTTGCCTATCTTCATCTTCAACCATAACATCTTTTAAGTTATTAATATCAACATAAACATTGTTTAAATAAACATCTGTATATAATTCTTGATTCTTATTTAGTCTTGTTGATTTTTCTTCATTAGTCTTATCATGTTCTTCATACCTATCCATTCGCATAACATCTCACCTACTATATAAAATAATAACACAAAATTAAAAAAAATGATAGAGTTTATGTTAAATTTACATAAGATAAATAACCATCATTTTGTAAAAGTAAAATATTTGTTGTTGGAGATATATATTTTAAATACTCTCTAACATCTTCAGATACCGTAGTATCTGTTTTCATACTTTCTATGTAATTTTTATTTATATACAAAACTTCATCCTCATTAGGAGTAATATCTAAAGCTTCAAAAAGACTATTACAAACTGCTTGACTATTAATAACTCCCGTATTACATTCTATTTTAGTATATTTACTAGTTCCCTTAATTGTGCTTCTAAAAGAATCTTGATTAATTAATTTTTTTATATGATATAACTGATAAGTTGTATCTATATCATTATAATAAGATAATTCATCATATTTACCAATAAGTGGTACAATATTATTATATAAAATTGTAAAGATAAATAAAGTAAATATTGTTACTACTAATGTTTCCATTAAAACAAAACCTTTTTTATTTTTCATAATTCACCTCTAAGCAACATTGTTAATTTGAGTTCTTATTTCATCAACTAAATTATTATTATCATTAACTCGATTACTAATAAAAGATATTATCATATAAAAAATTGTAACTGTTATAAAGATTAAACCATATAACATGGTTGAGATAGCAAACCCTTTTTTATTCAACTTCATAATATTCTCCTTTATATATATTAACTTTCTTTTCTCCATATTTTTTATTCTTAATTAGTTTTAAATTATTATATTTATCTTGTAAATTATCATCACGATATTCAACAATTACTAAAGCATTTTTATTTAATATATTATTTAAACTTAAATATTCTAAAATACTATTTAAAACATGTAAATCATAAGGTGGATCCAAAAATACTAAATCTACTTTTATGCTTTTATCTTTTAAATAATTTAAACATTTTTGATAATCTAAATTTAAAATATTGGCTTTATCTTCTAAATTAAAATTATTAAGATTTGATTTAATTACTTTTATAGCTTCTTTGTTTTTATCATTAAAATAGACAAACTTGGCATAGTTACTAAGAGCTTCTATTCCATAATTACCACTTCCTGCAAATAAATCTAAAACAATACTTCCTTTAACATAATTTTGAATAGTTCCAAAAATACTTTCTTTAACTCTATCCATTGTTGGTCTTGTTCCATTAATTGTATAACCTTTGATAGTTCTTCCTTTTAAAATACCACTAATGACTTTCATCTAAACATCCTCCAATTTTAAAAGTATTAAATTTATTTTTTATATCTAGAATTAATAAACGAATATTATTTTCTAAAATTAAATATTCTTTATAATCTAGATTTTCTAATAACTTTTTTTTACTATCAACTGTTTTTCTTTCATGGTAAATAGCTAAATTATCTTGTAACTCTTGATTATTAAGTAATTTTATTTTTAGTTTTCTTATTTTTTTTATATCAGGATTTTCATCTAATAAATCTAATAGTTCATTTAGTAAATCATTGTATTCCATATAAATCACAATTATATTTTACCATTTTTAATTTAAAATATCAATAAAAGTATTCAACATATCTAATTTATCTTTAAATTTATTTATTTTATCAGGTAAAGTTAACTTATATTTTTCTTTCATAATTTTTTCTAATTCAAAGACAAAGTCAGGATTTCTATTTAAAAATTTATAATATTTAGGATTTTCATGAAGAAATTTTTTTAAATTAGGATTTTTATTTAAATGAAATTGACATTCTAAACTCATATTAATCCTCAAAATATTTATATGTTGGTCTTGGTTCATAATCAGAAGCTACTTTTGAAACACCAGTTGGAGCTAAACCTTTAAATGCCTCGATTGCTTTATCTAAACTATTAAGCCCTTTTTGAACAGCTGTAAGATCTACTCCTTTAACAAGATTTAATAAATCTTTAAATCCACCACTTTGATTGTTATCTATATTTTTTTTAGTCTCTTCTTTTACTTTATACTTTTGCCAAACTTCATTATCTTCTCCATATAAATCATATAATTCATATAATTTTTGCCAACTAGTCTCCCCTTTATCAACATAATTAATTAAGTTAGGATTTTTTCTTACAAATTCTTTAAATTCTAATTTTGACATAAGATCACCTAATAAATTATATGTAAAAAAGTTTGATTAGTACACCATCAAACTTTATTTATCTTGATTATTTTTATAATGTTCATAAGCTTTTAAAATCATATCCCTAGCTATTCCTAAAGTTGTTATCTTTTTAAGATCTTCAATTTTAATAAGTGAAGTCTCATAGAAATTATCAGGATTATTATTTTCTTTTTCTTCTCCGCCTAATTCAATTTCACCAGATTTATATTCTGTATAGAAATAATAGCAAACACCTGTATCATAAGTTTCCATACCAAGATATTCTTTTAAAGATACATCAATTGAAGTTTCTTCTTTTACTTCACGAATAACTGCCATTTCAGGTGTTTCATCTTTTTCTATTCCTCCCCCAGGAATTGCATAATATTCTAAATATTTGTTTTTTTCTTTTCTTTTTCTATGAAGTAATAAAACTTTATCTCCAAAAAAGGTTATTCCTCTACTTACTCTTCTTTTTTTCAAGAAATTAGAAAAATCAAAGTAAGTAGAGTTTTCATAAATAGTATCACCTAAATTATCATAATAAGCAACTGGATATTGATCTTTATCTCTTATAAAAATTTTATCAAAGGGTTCGCCTTCTCCTTTAAAACTTTCTTCACTAATCTTACCTTTAGTTTCACTTTCAAAGACTTGATAACCATATTTATCGATATAAACAAGAGTGTCAACATAACTTGCTGTTCTATTTTTTTCTCCATCCATAAGTTTCAAAATACCATCATCTTTTAAAGTCTCTTCTACATAATGAGCATAGGCATCTGGAAAATCTTTTAAAGCCTTAATTCTAAATGATGAATCAACAACTATCAAAGGAACACCTAATCTTTTAAATGCATCTTGGGCTTTCCTAATTGCAACTATCCTTGATGGAGCTTGAATTTCTTTTAAATCAAATTGAATACTTTGAAGTTCAACTAAACCATCTAAGTATTTTTTAGCTGCTTTTATTTTATGGGGATTACCTGTTACAAAGAATAATTTCATTAATATTGAATCCCCCAAACTACTAAATTATCAGCTTTTTTTCCGCAAACAACACATTTTCCAGTTAGAGGTTTCTCATTTTTTAAGATACATCTAGATTTTAAGCCTTTAATTTCTTTCATTTTCATTTCACATTCTAAATCCCCACACCAATCAGCTTTGATAAAGCCTGGTTCTTTATCCATGATTCTTTTTACTTCATCTATATTGGTAGCTGTATAAGTCATAGCATCACGTCTTTTAGTTGCTCGTTCTAATAAATTATTTTGAATTAAATCTAAAAGTTCCGTAACTTTATCTGTTATATTAGAATCTTTATCAATTACTATTTTTTCTTTAGTATCACGACGAACTAAGGTTATTTGATTATTTTCTAAATCCCGTTTTCCTATTTCAATTCGAACTGGTATTCCTTTTACCTCAGCTTCTGCAAACTTAAAGCCTGGAGTTTTATCTGAATTATCAACCATAACTGTAATATTATTATTTTCTAATTCTTCTTTATATTTATTTGCTAAATTTAAAATTTCTTCATCATTTCCAATTGGAATAATAGCAACTTGTTGTGGAGCAATTTTTGGAGGTAATACTAAACCATCATCATCACTATGAACCATAATTATAGCTCCAATCATTCTAGATGATGCTCCCCAAGATGTTTGATAAACATTTTCCCATTCATTTTTTCGATTTAAAAACTTAATATCGTAAGCTTTAGAAAATCTTTGTCCAAAATAATGAGAAGTTCCAGATTGAAGTGATACTCCATTATACATCAAGGCTTCAATTGTTAAAGTATAATCAGCTCCTG
>CANRCN010000073.1 GCA_947629135.1 uncultured Bacilli bacterium
TTGAACCCTCGCACCAGTTTAACCCGATCTACTCCCTTAGCAGGGGAGCCTCTTCAGCCTCTTGAGTACCACTCCAAAGTCAACATATATATAATATCAAAAGTTAAAGTACTTGTCAACAATTTTTCTTTCTTTTCTAACTTTTTTATTTTATGCAAAAATATAAATAATATGTATTAAGGAGTTAAAAAACTCCCTAATACATCTACTTAAACATTTTCTGAAGTTTTAAGATTGTTTTAGGAATAGATTTCATAAGTTCCTTGTATAAGCTTGGCTTTTTCTTAAGTTCATTAATAAAAAGTAAATCAGCATCTGTTAAATTAACTTCATTATTTTCTTTTGAATCATAAGCTTCTATACCTACAAGATAATCGATACTTACTTTAAAATAAACTGAAAGGGAAATTAAAATATCAACAGATGGTTGTCTGGTTCCATTCTCATAACAAGAAATACATGACTTAGTTACATCTAAAATATATCCTAAATCATCTTGGGTCAATCCTTTCTCAAATCTTAATAACTTCAGTTTCTCACCGAAAGTCATTATTTTATCACTACTCCATTATTATTGTAGCTTATCTTCGAAATTAAGTAAAGACTTTTTATCCTACATCTAAACTTTTTAACCTTCGGTCTTTAATTCAGTTAATTGATCCTTAGATTTTCCAGTTGAAAGAAAAGTAATACTTTCAGCAATAACGTCTGTTATTTTATGTTTGGTACCATCTTCTTTTTCATAAGTTTCAACCTGAATTCGCCCTCTAACTCCAATTAAATCACCCTTAGAGCAGTACTCATTAACATTAGTTGCAAAATTATTCCATAGAACACAGTCAATAAAGTCTGTATGATAAATACCATCGTTGCTCTTGAATTTTCTATTAACAGCTAAAGTCACACGTGATACCTTTTTACCATTATCTCGTTCTACTATTTCAGGATCATTAACTAATCGTCCAACTAACATAACCATGTTAATCATAAAAAACCTCCCTTCCACAATTCACTATAATAGTTTAAATAGTTGTTTGTCAAAATTGACTTTTTAGAAAAAAATAATCTCAATTTAATTTTTAGTATCTTAATTTAAAAAAACTCTCTTAAGACATTTTTTAAAATTATAATAAAAAAATCTTGAATTTTATATTTTACAAGATTTTTTTTAAAAAAGTTTTTGACAAAATTTTACACATATTTTTTTAAAGTACCTGCTTTATAAGTCTATTTAATTCAACAGCATATTCTACTGGTAATTCTTCTTTAAACTTATCAATAAAACCTAAGATAATAACTTCCATAGCTTTTTCATAATCAAGTCCTCGACTCATTAAATATAACAAATTTTCTTCACTTATCTTAGATACAGTTGCTTCATGATACAAATTACTACTTGAGTTTCTATTTATATTAACTGGATAAGTATCACTTTTACTTTTTTTATCAAGAATTAAAGTATCGCATTTTAAACTAGCATCACTTCCAATTGCACTTTTCTTTATATCAATTTTACCTCGATAAGTTGCATTTCCTCCATTAACAGCAATACTTTTAGAAATTATTTTACTTTTCGTATTTTTACCAATATGAATCATTCTACTCCCTGTATCTTGAAATTGTCCTTGCCCTGCCATACTAACCGTAATACAAGTACCACTCGAATTATCACCTTTTAAAATACAAGCAGGATATTTCATTGTATTTAAACTTCCAATGTTTCCATCAATCCATTCCATAATGCCATTTTCTTCAACAATTGCTCTTTTAGTAACTAAATTATTAACATTAACTGCCCAATTTTGAACTGTTGAATAACGACATTTACTATTTTTTCCCACAAATATTTCAACTACAGCTGCATGAAGACTAGACTCACTATAATTAGGAGCAGTACATCCTTCAATATAATGTAAACTACTGTTATCATCAACAATAATTAAGGTTCTTTCAAATTGTCCCATATCTCGACTATTAATTCTAAAATAACTTTGAAGTGGTCTATCTAATACAGTATTCTTTGGAACATAGATAAAACTTCCTCCTGAAAATACACAAGAATTAAGAGCTGCAAACTTATTATCATTATTTGGAACTAATTTTCCAAAATACTTTTTTACTAAATCAGGATACTTTTTAATAGCATCATCAATTGATGTAAATATAACATTCTTATCATTAAGTTCTTTTAACATATTATGATAAATTACTTCACTTTCATATTGAATACCAATACCATCTAAATTACATTCACTTTCAATTACTCCTAAAGGTTTAAATTCATCTTGAATTCTACTATCAACTTGATTCCAATTATCTTTCATATCATCTTGAACACTTTTATAATAAATTATTTTATCATAATCAATTTGATACTTTGGTCCAAACTTAGGATCTTCTAATTTTAAAAACTCATTATAACTATTAATTCTATAATTTAAAAAATAATCACTTTCGTTTTTTAACTTAGATATTTTTTTAATATTCTCTAAGTTCAATCCTCTAATTTCTATTTTAATCACCTTGTTTCTTTTTATTTTTGTTATTATTATTTTTAATATTTTTATTTTTGTTTTTATTATAATTAGTATTATTTTTATTATTATTTTTTTTCTTATAACTGTTATTATTCTTATTATTGTTTTTATTATTGTTTTTATTATTATTATTTTTCTTTTTGTTTTTTTGACTAGTATTTTTATTAGTATTGGTTTCTTTATTTACCTTCTTTTTAGGTGTTACTTCTACTTCAATTTGTTCTTTTACTAAACTTTTTTCCTTTGCTTTTTTCTTTTTTAATTCTCGTTTCTTAATCTTTATAATAGTTTCAGTTAATATCATATCTAAAAAGAAAGTTCCTATCAAAAGTATTAATAAAGTAAACCCAAGAGTTGCTACTAAATTCCATAAATTATTGTCAAATATTTCTAATATGTCAAATATCTTAATATTATAGAATGCTATTACATCAATTAATGTAAATATTATCATAAAAATTACAGCTTCTTTTAAGTAAATTGTCTTTCTTCGTTTTTTATCACCTTTTGTAAATTTAGTAGGTAATCTTTTACCAGTTAAACTTCTAATAATAATATATTCTTCTGCTTCAGCTTCATTTTCTTCTTTTAATAACTTTTTTGCCTCTTTTCTGGCTATTTTAAGCATCTTCTTTTCTTCTTTTTGCTCTAGATATTCTTTATGTTTTTCTTCACGGTTTTTCTTTTCTTTTTTTAACAATCGAGCAGCTTTTCTTTTATCTTTTCTTGCAATAAGAAATATTTTTATTCTATTTTTAATTAATATAGCTAAATTTTTAATTCCTACTCCAAGTTTAATAATTACTTTTTTTATACCTTTAAATACTAATATAAAGAAATTTCTTAATTTAATTAAAATACTAAGTAATATAAGTTTTGCTTTATGTCCAAAAGTTTGCTTTTTTACTATTTCCTCTTGCTTTGCTTTTCTTAATTCTTTTTTCTTTTTCTTGATCTCTTGCTTTTTAATTTCTTTTTCTTGATTTTTTTTAGTATCTTCTATTATTTTCTTTTGAACTTTCTGATAATTACTCTTTTTTATAGGTTGCTTGTTCTTATTATAATTACTATTAGTGTTATTATTCTTATTTTTACTACTACTCTTTTTATAATTAGTATTTTTAGGAGTATACTTTTTGTTAGTACTTTTTTTCTTATTATTTGTTTTCTTTTTGTTATTTTGATTTTTCTTAACCTTTTTCTTTGGTTCAACAACTGTATTTGACATATTATCACTCCCAACACGTATATTATATAAAAAAAAATAGTAATTGACAAGTAAAAAAATTCATGTTAAACTAATAATTGCTTTAGGGGATTAGTTTAATGGTAAAATAGGGGTCTCCAAAACCTTAGATGGGAGTTCGATTCTCTCATCCCCTGCCATTTTTAATTATATTAATAATTATTGGAGGTTATGTGTATGAATGAAAATATTGCTGAGTTATTAGATTATGTTAAAAAGGATAATTTAAAAGTAGGATCTAGTTTAACTGAAATAATTAATGAGTTACTTAAAGAAAAACAAGAATTTAGCAATTATTTAATATTAGATATTATAAAGTATAGTACAAAGTTATATGGTACAAAGGAAGCAGATGTTGAGTATTTTAAAACTTTACCTGCTAAACAATTAATTGATATACATAGACAATTAAGAAATGATTATAATAAATTAAGTCAAGAAAATGAATTAGGACAAACTAAAATTAAATAGTTTGTCCTTTTAATTTAATTTTTTTACACTTAAAGTAGCATTTACTCCACTACTTAAATTAACACCAACAGCTACTAAAGCAGAAATAGCCATATCAATTGTAGTTCCTGCTGCTAAATTTACAATTGTGCTACCACTATAAACAGAACTAGTACCAACTGAAAGAACTCGTGATACTACAGTTGATGGAATATTGCTTCCATTAGCTCTAACTGCTAAAGTTAAGGTTGTTCCAATTGCTACTGAAACATTTAAAAAATAATTAATTTCATAAATTCCACTTTGATTAACCGTTATACTATTTGAAGCTGGATAAGTTGTATTAAGATTCGGCATAGATGTTGGTAAAGGAATTTGAGTTTGAGTTAATATTCCAAGATTTAATGTGCTTGCTGAATTATTATATTTTCCACCATAAGCATTAAGTCCATTAGCAGGACCAGATGGACCGATTGGTCCTGTTGGCCCCTGAGGTATAACAAAGTTTAAAGAATAGTTTTGATTCATATTAACTCCTTTTAACCAACTGTTGGAGTTATTGTAACAGAGGCATTAGTACCAGGAGCCCCTGTTGTTACAGTTCCAATTGTCAAAGTTGGAGCTGGTCCTGTAGGGCCAGTGGCTCCAGTTGCACCAGCTACACCTTGAATTCCTTGAGCTCCAGTGGCTCCAGTGGCTCCAGTAGCTCCAGGGGTGCCTGGTACACCTTGAGGACCAGTTGGACCTTGAGGTATAACAAAATCTATTACATAGTTTTGAGCATTTTCCATTTTTCCTCCTCTTTAAATAGATTTGTAAATCATTTAGATTGGGGTCTAATAAAAACCATCGCTTGACTTCCAGGAGCACCTGTTACAACTGTTCCTATCTCTAAAGTAGGAGCAAGACCATTTTCACCTCTTGGTCCCGTTGGTCCAGTCGGTCCTTCTAAATTAGAATTATTTCCAATTATATAAAATTTACTTGGACAAGGACATTTATCATTCATAGTAAGACTCCTTTCGATTTAAAAAATCTATTTCTTTTCTTTATACTATATGTAATTTTAAAAAATAGGTTAATAAAAACTCTTGATGAACAAGAGTTAGTTATAAAATAGTGCATAATTCAAACTTGCAACCTATCTAAACATTATTACTAATATTAAATATATTTATTTTATTTATAATATTTTAATATTTCGTCTTTCTCTTCTGGCCTATATTTAAAACCTTTTAAGCATTCAGCAATATCCTCACTATCGCCTGCATAATAATCATAATCATGATAACTTTGATTAGAATCTTTATTATTTTCTTCTTTTTTATCAGGATTTAAAGATAATAAAGTTTCAATAAGAATTGCATTTTTCGTATTTAAAGCATTAATTTTTTCACAATTATTTTCAATTAAAGACCTAATACGTTTTAAATAATCAGAAAGTGTTCTAATATAGAAATCTCCAATAATTGCACTTCCATATGTTCCTGTATAAATTTTCCTGTCTTCTCCCTGAATTTTATATATTTGTTCATACCATGAACTTCCATGATAAGCTAAATCTTGAGACTCCCAACTATCAATTATTACTCCCTTAATAAACTTTGTTTCGTCATTTTGACTATCTGTTTTATTAAAAATTAAAACCTTTGTACCATTAGGAATTATCTCTTCCATAACCTAAAACCTCCTCATGGCGACATTATAACATAAAAAAATTTAAAATACAATTATTTTTTTCGCTTTTTAATTCAAGGCGTTAATTTTTATTTGAATTTCCGTTTTATATATATTAGCGGAATTAAGTCTGTCTATAGTATAATATACTCCAAG
>CANRCN010000074.1 GCA_947629135.1 uncultured Bacilli bacterium
ATATAACTTTAAGTAGAGGTCAAGCTCAAACTTATAATGTAACAATAACTGGTGAATATTTATCTCAAGGTAATCCAGAAAAAACTAAATCAACTTTAAAATCTTTATTAGAATCTAAATGTCCAGGTGTTAAATTTACATTTACATTTAAACCTTCTAATTCAGGTATTGGTTATTTAAATGAAAATAGTCAAGTTAAAGTTGGTAATAATACTCTAACCGAAGGTAATACTTATAATATAATTATTAATAGTAATTAAAGCAAAAAAAAGATTTTGGAATTATATTTTCCATAAATCTTTTTTATTTACATCGAAATCTCATAAGGGCTTTCATAAGTACCATTTCCTGATGTAATGTAAACTGATGAATCCAAAGTTATAGTTGGTCGTGCTGCATATTTTGTACCAGGAGAATTAGCTACATACTTTAAATCTGAAGAAGTAGTACTATAATACAATTTAGTTGAATCATGAGTAGTTAAATATAAATATAAATGTTCATCTACGTTATCCGCTATTTCTGGTTCTTGAGAAGCATACATTTCACCTATTCTTGGAATTCCAACATATCCAGTCCATGTTTTACTTGTTTTTTGACAAGTTTTTATTGTAGTATCATTGTTTACAGTTTTACAAACGGAAAATCTATAATCTTTAAATATACTATCAGCTCCAACATTTCCAATCGATCCTAAATAATATGTTCCCTTTACTAACATATTTTTATATTTTGAAGATATTTTTCCATACCACCCATTTGCTGAGGTATCATTCAAATATCCAGCCCAATTGTTTGTATCCATAGTTGTTCCACTTCCATAATATACATCTGTTCTTACATTTGAAAATGGTTTTTCAATTACTTCACTATTTTCATCTCTTAAATAATCATAACTTAATAATTTTGTTGTATCATTATCTTCTATATTCATTATTCTAAATTTTTTACCATCAAAATTAACATATTCTCCACTTAATCTTGTATTTATTTTTTCATTTGATTTACCAGAAGCTTTATCTCCAACTAACCTATATGGATCGGTTTTAGTACCACTACCACTTGCAATTTGGACACTAGTTTTTAAGTTGATAACAGGTCGAATTCCACCTGAATATATTGTACAGCCAGAAGCACCTCCACCTGAGTTTGGTCCATAATAAAGCATAACCGATTTTTCTTCCTCCATAACTCCAAAACCATAGCCATTAAATATCCAGCCAGTTTCACCAGATTTAGCATTTTCTACTTCATCAGCTGTCAATATTCCAATATCAAAATTTCTAGAACCATATTCATACATTCCACCAGCCCATTCAAAATTAGTTTGAATTATATTATTATAATCATATAGAGTATCTTCAAAATCGTTATTTAACCAATGAAATACCCACTTAAAATCACTAGTACCCCACCAAATATTTGTAATATTATTTTCAGTAACTAATTTAATTGTACCATCTGCATTTACTCCTAGTATTCGCCATAATTTTCCTGAATATAAAACATAATTGTATGTTACTTCTTCTCTTATACCATAAAATTCTGTAGTACCTAGTTTATTTAATTTAGAATTTGAAGTTGACATTTTATTCATTATTGTTTTAGCAAAACCTGTATATTTTGATTTGTTAATTATTTTTACTGGTATTTCGACACTAGCAGTTTTAGTGATATAATTATCATCTTGAGTCTCATATGTAACAGTTGCCGTAAAACTTTCATCAACACTTCCACCAGTTATTTTTAAATATGTTGATAATCCATTTTCATTATTTTCAAGCTCAACAGTAGATGACACAGACTTATCTGTTTTTACAGTAAATGTACCTTTAACTGGTGCTGATATATAAATACTTGGAATCGTTTCACCTGTATAAGCACTTCTACTTCGTTGAAGTAAAGAATAATTACTCATATTTAAATCAATTTTCTCTGATTTTACTATTTCAAAATTAACAACATCATCAGAAAGCTTTAATACATAATTATTTGCTTTAAAATCATCTTTGTCATATAATTTCAAAGATCCCAAATTTATTGGATAACTTCCAACTTCTTCTCCAGTATCTCTATTCAAAGCTCCCGTAAATGAAGGGGTATCTATTGGCAAGAATCCTGTATATGAGTATTTTAAAGTAGGATTATAAGCTTTATATTGTTTCTTTTGATTAGGTTCTGGAGTTATAATAATTTCTTTAGGTGTTACTGTACATTCTAGGGTTTTATCGGCACCTGTTGTGTCATCCCATATATAATCATCTTTCAATCTTGCTATTACCTGATGTGTACCACCTTCTTGAGTTTTATTATTAATATAATCAACACCAGTTCCTCCACTTGCCAAAGTTTTTTCTTTACCATCATAACTTAAATTACTATTACATGTTCCTAATGAGGCTGTTTTATATTTTGAACCATCTACCATATATTCAGCAGTTACTTTTTGATAATGCTCATCATCACTTGGAGTAAAAGTTACTGTAATTTTTACTGGTTCAGAATTTGATTTTACCTTAACAGTAATATTATTTTCTAATACAGTTGGGGTAGCAATTTCAGGAGAAGCAGAAACTGCACTATACGTACCGTCAATCTCCTTGTCAATACTTGCAACTAGCTTTTTAGTAATAAATTCTCCCTCAACATTTTGATCGTTAGTTTTAGCAAGAGTTATAATTGGCTTTGCCTTTTCAATTGAACAATGTATAACAACATCATCATACTCATCATTTTTCCATCTATAATCATAACCACTATTAATATATAGCTTAGCCGTTATATCATATGTCCCTACTTCTTTTTGTTTATTATTTGAAAAAGAATAGCCCGTTTGAGCCGTTGTTAATTCTTGCTCTTGTCCAGTATATTCTCTTGCTATACATAAAGCATCTGTTGGTTTATCTACAACATGTCTATCTGAATTTATGTTAATATTAAAATTGTAAGTGCTACTATTACCTTCACTAGGATAAACTACATAATAAGTATACTTTGAACTATCACTTATAGTAATTTGAGCCTCCCAAACCTCTCCATTTTTTACTGCTTTTAATTCGAAAGTTGTTTCTCTATCAGTATTGGTTAGAACAAATTTAGTAGCTTCTTTTTTACTACTAAGTGTAATTTTAACATTGTTATCAGTTTTAGGCTTTTTTTTCAAATCATATTGTTTTGTTGAAACCAATTCAATTCCATGTACA
This sequence comes from uncultured Bacilli bacterium, assembly GCA_947629135.1. Lineage (GTDB taxonomy): Bacteria > Bacillota_I > Bacilli_A > RF39 > UBA660 > RUG591. The sequence continues at coordinate 3,204 of CANRCN010000074.1, forward strand.
ACTGTATCACCATTTATTAAATCTTTTTTTGGATCATCAGTTCTTTCCTCTTCTCCATCTAAAAGTTTATCATTAAAATCACCTGTGACTGATACTTTAATACTTGCATAAACTTTACTATTCCAAGTATCCGTATCATAATCTATATTATCACCAAGACCTATTTTTATTTTATTAGATACCCATACATATAATCGATACTTCACAGATACTTTTTCTTTAGTTTTACCTGCAATAGTGTCTACCCATATTCTCTTTTCTTCTATACTTTCATAATTTCCTTCTTGTATAAGTTCTTCTTCTGTTTCTCCTGTTTCTGCATTATTTACTTTTACTAATCGGAAATTTAATAAATCATCTCTTATTCTTTCTGTTCTATTTGCATCTTCAGGCGCATCTCCATGATGTAAAACAATATCATAGATTATATCATTTGCATATGTATTATTTCCTTCAACTGTAAATTCAAAATAATCGTTTTTATTATAAGTATCACTTGGAACAGCATTTGTTACACTTAAATTATTAACTCCCGTATATTTCATATAGATATCACCAGCAATTAATACTTGGTTTCCACCTATTTTAAAATATGTCCATAATGCAAAAGTTCCACCTATAGTTAATACTAATACAGCAACTATTATAGCTATAATTATAGGTTTTCTTTTATTATTATTTTTTTCCATATTTTCACTCCTTTTTATATATAGTATTTCCATATTTTAGCTTTTTATTATTTATTCTATATACATTATTATTATATACTTATGATTGTTTAAAAGTCAAGAGGAAAGTCGTCTATTAGACTATTTAATTTTAACTTATTTTAATGGATAATTAACTTGATTGGCGGTAATTATGACGACTTTATATAATAAAACGAAAATTAAAGATGAAATTTTTATACATGATGATGAATATTATTACAAAATTATTAGATATAACATAAAAAAATTAAGACAAAAATTAGAATTAACTCAACAAGAATTGGCAGATATGGTTGGAGTTAGCAAACAATATATATCTGATTTAGAAAGTAATAATAGAAATAAACATTTAACTATTGCAATCCTTGGAAGAATAGCTGATGCAACAGGAATTGAGATAAGTAAATTCTTCACAAAATAACTTGCATAATCCCCCTTTTTATGGTATTATATTAAATACATTTGGAGGGGGATTATGTTTAATATTTATAAGTTTTATAGTAATGATTTAGAAATATTTCTAAATATTATTATAATTAGTTTATTATTTATTATTATCTATGATAAAATTAAAAACAAAGGAAAGTTAGAAATATTTATTTTAAAATTAAAAGCTAATATATTAAATAAAGATAGTTGGCAAACAGAAAATACAGGAATTAAAAATGAAACTAAAGCTGTTGAATTAGATTTCATTTTAAGAATATGTAATAATAAAAATACCTATAATAGTTTATATGATTTTAGTATAACAAGAGGAAAAAAAGAAATTGAAAATAATTATTTATATCTTGCTGATACTATGAAAAGTATTTCAGGTTCTATTATTTATGAAAAACTTAAAATACTTAATTTCTTGCCATATGAAGTTAAAGAACAACATATAAAAATTAAATTAACTAAAGAAGAAGTTAGTAATCTTAAAAAGAATCCTCTTATTATTAACTATAAAGTTAGAGGAAAAAATAAAAAAATTAATCTTAATAAATATTTAATGAGTAACAAGACAAGATAACTAAAAATATTCCAGAATTATGTTAATGAATGAACGAGTTTTAAAAAATATAATAAAGCAAGATGAAGATTTTCAAAAATTTGCTCTTGGAAGACCTTGGGGATACTGAAGGTGAAAAGCATGGTCTTGAACAGGGAATGAAACAAGGAATTGAGCAAACTAAACATGATGTTGCTATCAATTTATATACTCAAGGAATCTCTTTAGATGTCATTTCAAATGCTACTAACCTATCAATCTCAGAAATAAATAATATAATAATTACTAAAGAATGAAAAAATCATTCTTTTTTTTATTTTTAATCTTTTATTCGACAAATTTAGATAATTAAATAATTTATATTATATGTGGTGATAAAATGAAACTATATCTTGACCTAATCTTTTTAGTCAATCTTTGGTTTGATTTTTTATTACTATTATCAGTTAGTATACTTTTAAAAAGAAATATTAAAATTAGAAGAATAATATTAGGTTCTTTAGTTGGTAGTTTAACTATGTTTGTATTATTCTTAAAATTAAATAATATAACTTTATTTCTTTTTAAAATTATTGTTAGCCTACTTATGATGCTAGTTACTTTCTCTTATAAAGATTTAAAATATACTTTAAGTAATCTAGGCTATTTTTATTTAGTTAGTATTATTTTAGGAGGTGGTATGTATTTATTAAGTGATTCTTTTTCTTATACAAGTAATGGTTTATTATTATATAAAAATGGAATGAGTTTAAATTATATAATTTTATTAATTTTAAGTCCTATTATTATTTTCTTTTATTTGAAAGAAACTAAAAAATTAAAAGATAACTATGTTAACTATCATAAGGTTGATATTATTATTAATAAGAAATTTTATCATTTAAATGGTTATTTAGATACTGGTAATAATTTATATGATCCATATAAAAAAAGAGGTGTTATTCTTGCTAATTTAAATATAAAATATAAGGATAGTAAAATTATATATGTACCCTACTCGAGCTTAAATCATGAGGGATTAGTTAAATGTTTAAAACCAGATAAAGTAATAATAGATGGAATAGAATTTAAAGATTATTTAGTAGGAATTTCTACTGATAAATTTA
>CANRCN010000075.1 GCA_947629135.1 uncultured Bacilli bacterium
CACCAGTACAGTATCGACTTAAATTTTCAAATTAATTTATCTTTTTATTTAGTGAGTACTTGACAGGTACTAGTATCGTTATTATACTTTTTATTTTGTATTAATATATTCGAGTCTTAATTTATCAGCAACTGTGATAATAAATTCTGAATTAGTTGGCTTAGCTCGATCAATATCAACACTATAACCAAATATTTCTTGCATTAAATCCCAATTACCACGATTCCAACTAACTTCAATTGCATGTCTAATAGCTCTTTCTACTCTTGAAGTAGTAGTATTAAATTCTTCAGCAATTTTTGGATATAATTCTTTAGTTATCCCTCCAACAATTTGAGGATTAAAATAAACTTCTAGGATACTATCTCTAATATAAGAGTATCCTTTGATATGGGAAGGGACCCCAAGTTCGTGAAGGACTTTAGTAACTGCAATTTGTAAATTATTATGAAGCAAATCTAAAGTTCTTGAACTTTGTTTTATTCCATTAGTAGATTCCAAAATCTTTTTCTCGAGTTCTGGTAACTCAAATGGTTTTAACATGAAATAGTTAACTCCTAAATCAGCAACTTTCCTAATAATTTCAGGTGTATTATATGATGTTAAAACAATTATTTTAGGTAAATCTTTAACATCTTTAAGTTCTTCAAGAACTGAAACACCATCTTTCTTAGGCATAATCAAATCAAGTAAAATCAAGTCAATTTTGTCTTTGTTTTCCTTGATAAGCTCTATACCTTTAACTCCGTCGTTAGCAACATAGTCTAACGAAATTACTGCGTGACTACTAAAATACTCCTTAACCATGTCGACTAATTGTTTATTATCGTCGATCATAAGCACTTTAATTTCTTTCATATTATTCCTTTCCTATACTGCACGCATTATTATTATATAATATTTTACAAATTTTGCAAAGAACTTTTTTTGTCAATATTTGTCGAAAGTACTAATTTACCTTATTTATCAAGGATAAAAATTTTTCAGGATTAAGAGAGGCTCCACCAATTAGATATCCATCTATTGAATTTATCTTTTCTAAAAATTCTATGTTTTCTAAATTAACACTTCCTCCATATAAGACTCTTAAGCTTAAATCATATTTACTATTTAAATAATTTTTTATTTCCAAATTTGTTTTATTGAGAATATCAGAAGTTGGTATTTTACCAGTTCCAATAGCCCAGATAGGTTCATAGGCTATTATTAAGTTATCATTATTAATTACATCAAGATTATTTTCAATTGCATCATCTAATTCTTTTTTTAAAATATCTAATGTTTTTTTATTTTCAAATTCTTCTAAGTTTTCTCCAATACAAAGTATTACTTTAACATCATTATTTAAGGCTAAATTAATCTTTTTATCTACATATAAGTTATCATTAAAGAATTCTCTTCTTTCAGAATGACCAATAATTGTATAATCAATTCCTATATCTTTTAATTGTAAAACAGAAATATCACCAGTTACACTTCCCATATCTTTAAAAGATATATTTTGAGAACCAATTGTATAACCATTTTCTTTAAAGTCTTTTAAGTAAAGTGAAGTAGGGAAGAAGACAACATTTTCTTTAACTTTATCTTTTATAACATTTAAATAATTTTTAATATCTGAATTTCTAAGATTCATTTTAAAATTAGCACATATTAATTTCATTTTATCACATCCATTTCTTTAATTATTTTATATAATTCTTCAAGGGCATTATTGTCTTTAATTTTATTTAAATTTGTTTCAATTTCTTTTAAACACTTTGGATTATTTAATAAGCTATTAACAGTTTTTCCTAAATCTTTAGGATGTTTAACACTTAAACCTAATTTATTTTTAACAATATATTCTGTATTATAATTTTCAGGACCACCATTTCCTGGTATTAGAATCATTGGAACTTTCATAGCAATTATTTCAGTTATTGCAATTCCTCCAGGCTTGGTAATAACTAAATCAGATTTAGCTAGTAAAGTAGGTATATTATTAGAATATCCTAGAACTGTTATATTTTTATTACCTATGTTCATAACTTTATTTTTTAATTTTGTATTATTACCAGCAACAAATATAATATTAATGTTTAAATTATACTTTAATAAATCTTTTAAATAATTATAAGAAAAGTTAGAACCATTTCCTCCACCACCTAAGAATAGAATTGTTTTCTGTAGTTTAGAAATTTTTTTTGTATATTTAAATTTGCTGGAAATAGGTATTCCAATTGGAAATATTTTATTATTATCTATACCAAAATTTAATAAATCATTTTTTACATAGTTATTTCCAATAATAATTTTATCTTCATTTTTACTATTTTGAAGCCATAGTGCATGTGCTTTATAATCTGTTATGATTGTAATTATTTTTATATTTTTATGATATTTATTATTAATAAGACCTATTAGAATACTTCCAAAGAAATGTGTTGAAATTAGAATATCAGGGTTAAAATCTAATATTTCTTTAGTTAGTTTACTTTTAAATAAGAATTTAGTTAATATTTTATAAGGAGAAGTTAAGATTTTATTATTAAATAAATTAAATTCTAAAGAAAAGAAATAATGATTAATTGGAAATTTGTAATTTAAATTGAATATTTTTTTGTCAGTTCTTGCTAATAAATTTCCATATTCCATTACATCTATAAGCTTTAATTCATAATCTTTATTCTTTTCTTTAAAGTAATTGTAAATATTTTCAGCTACAGCTTTATGACCGTTGCCATAGGATGCATAGGTAATTAGAATTTTCATAGATTAATTCCAGGTAAGTCTTTTCCTTCTAATAATTCTAAAGAGGCTCCACCTCCAGTTGATACATGAGTAAATTTATCTTTATAACCCATATTAATGATGCAAGATGCAGTATCTCCTCCTCCAACAACAGAAGTAATATTAAGTTTACTAATATAATCACATAATTCTTTGGTACCTTTTTGATAAACTTCATTTTCATAGTAACCCATAGGTCCATTCCAGAATAAAGTTTTACATTTTGCTATATAGCTTTCAAATAAATCAATAGTTTTAGGACCAATATCTAAACCTATATCATCAGAATCTAACATATCTTTAACAGTAAAGTTGTTGTTTTCAGTGTCCTTGTTTGTAATATGATCGATTGGTAAAATAATTTTATCAGTACTAGATAACATTTGTTTAGCAAATTCAATTGATTCTTCATCAATTAAAGATTTGCCAACACTAATTCCTTTAGCTTTTAGAAAGGTATAAGCCATAGCTCCACCTACTAATATATAGTCAGCTTTTAATGCTAAATTCTTAATAGTTCCAATCTTATCACTTATCTTAGCACCTCCTAAAATAACAACAAATGGTTTTTCAGGATTATTGATAATAGGTAATAAGTTATCAACTTCTTTTTGAACTAAAAATCCTAAAGCTTTTTCTTTTATATTACTTGCTATTCCAACATTTGAAGCATGTGCTCTATGACAAGTACCAAAGGCATCATTTATAAATACATCACCTAAACTTGCCCAATATTTACCAAGTTCAGGGTCGTTTTTACTTTCTTTTTTACCATCTAAATCTTCAAATCTTGTATTTTCTAACATAATAATATCTTTTTCATTCATATTAGAAATAGCTTCTTCTACTTCTATACCTCTTGTTTTAGGAATAAACATAACTTCTTTTCCTAATAATTTAGATAATCTTTCAGATACAACTTTTAAACTTTTAGTTTTTAAATCTTCTTCAGTTTTAACTTTACCAAGATGTGATAATAAAATAAGTTTACAATTTTTATTTAGACAATAATTTATAGTTTTTAAACTTTCAACTATTCTATTATCATCAACTATTTCTCCTTTTTCATTAATAGGAACGTTGTAGTCAACTCTAATAATAACCTTTTTCCCCTCTAAATCTAATTCTTCAATTTTTTTCATTTTATCCCTCTACTTTCAAACTAATTATATCATTTAAAATTAATAGTATCAAGTGAAGCAATTTGAATTGACAAAAATAGACAAGAAAAATAATAATATTAAAAATAATTTCTTTTCGGTTATATATATAATGAGAGGATTAATATATGACTAGAGAAATAGATAACAAAATATTTGATAATATAAATGGATATAGTTTAGATAAAGAACAAAGAAATGCTATAGTAAGTTCTAAGAATACTTTGGTTGTAGCAGGAGCGGGATCAGGTAAGACTTTAACTATAATTGGAAAAATTAAGTATTTAATAGAAGTTAAAAAGTTAGATTATAAGGAAATATTATGTATATCATTTACAAATGAAGCTGTTACTAATTTAAAAGAAAAACTTAATTTGAATATAGAGTGTTATACTTTTCATAAATTAGCTCTTGAAATACTTAGAGATAACCATGTTTACTATCAAGTTGCAAGTAGTGATTTCTTAGAATATACTGTAAATGAATATTTTGAAGGATTTATAGAGGATGAATATTCTAAATATGTAATAGATTATTTTAAATATATAATTAAAGAAAAAAATTTAGATTTAGATAAAATTAAGAAATATTATAATAAAGAATTTGAATCATATAAAAAATTAATTATTAAATTTATTAATAAAATTAAAAGTAATAATATAACTGATTTTTATTATATAAAGAAAAAATTTTTTTTAAGTTATAAACATAAATGTTTTTTAATAGTTATGTTTCATATATATAAATTTTATTTAGAAGAATTAAATAGTAGTTTAAAAATAGATTTTGATATGATGATTAGTTTAGCTACTGAAAGTATTAAAGATAGAGGAATTAAGAAATATTATAAGTATATAATAATTGATGAGTATCAAGATATATCAATGATTAGATATGATTTAATTAAGGAAATTTTGTTTGAGTGTGATAGTAGAGTGTTTGCAGTTGGAGATGATTTTCAGTCTATTTATGGATTTTCAGGTAGTAATTTAGATTTATTTGTTAATTTTAAAAAGTATTATAAAGATAGCAAGGTTTATTATTTAAAAAATACTTATAGAAATTCTTTAGAGTTAATTAAATGTTCTAATTATTTTATTAGAAAAAATCCTTATCAATTGAGAAAAAGATTAGTATCTAGTAAGAGAAATAAAAATCCTTTAAAGATAATTTATTATACTAGGAGTAATTATAAGTATAAATTTATAAATTTATTAGAACATATTTATGAATTAGGAATAAAAGATGGTTTAATACTGGGAAGATGTAATCATGATATAGATTTAGTTTGGAATGGTGATTTGGTTTATAAAGATATGAATTTAAGATATTTGACTGTACATAGTTCAAAGGGATTAGAAAGTGAAGCGGTTATTGTTTTAAATTTATGCGATGAAATGTTAGGATTTCCAAATAAGATGGAAGATGATGAGATTATTAATTTATTTTTTCCAAATAAAGAAAAATATTTGTATGCTGAAGAAAGAAGATTATTTTATGTTGCTTTAACTAGAACAAAGGGTAATGTTTATTTAATGGTTAAAAAAAATTGCGAATCTTTATTTATTAAGGAAATTAAATATAGATGTGAAAAAATTGATATTTAATAAAAAAATCTTGAAAAAAAGATATTTATAAGCTATACTTATAATAGTAAGTTATTTATAATAAGAGGTGTAATATGAAGAAAAGAAAAGGTTTTACATTGGTGGAACTATTAGGAGTAATAGTTGTATTATCAATTGTAATGGGGTTAGCGGTAGTAACTTACATAGGATTAAATCATGGGGTTGATCAAACTTATTATGATAGTTTGGAAGAATCTTTGAAGATGGCAGGATCGGATTACTTTTATTATAATAAGAAAGAAGCACCAGCTATCTTTGGAGAACAAAAAAGTGTAACTTTAAGTTATCTTCAAGAAAATAATTATATGCAAGATGATTTAAAGGATAAGGATGGAAATCCTTGCGATTTAGAAAAAAGTATAGTAGGAGCTTATAAAAATAGTATAGACTCAACTGAATATTATACATGTTTAAGTTGTGGAGAGTATACAACTAATAGTGA
>CANRCN010000076.1 GCA_947629135.1 uncultured Bacilli bacterium
TAGAAGATAAAAAATGTAAATTAATTGTATAATTTTCATTTTCTCTTATTTTTTTCCAACATTTACTTTACTTCATCCTATCTATCTTGAATCATCACTTAATTTAACTATTAATTTAGCCATAAAATAATTATCAAGAATTTCATAACTACAACTCAATCTTTTTCTATTTTTTATACTTTTTGCAACTTCATACAAACCAAGACCATGTCCTTTACCTTTAGTTGTATAACCATTTTCTTCTATTAAATTTAAATCTATTTCATCTTTATAAGTATTCGCAATTAAAAATATTAAATCATTATCATCAAGATACATCGTAAAATCTAATTCATGTTCTTTTGAATCTAGACTAGCATAAATAGCATTATCAAAATATTCTCCAAGAATTTCTAATAAAGTACTTATTTCATGAATATCTAAAAATGAATAATCAACTTTCTTAATATTATTACTAACTTGAGCTGATACCTTTAACTTGCAATCCTCGGCTTTAGCTAATTTATAATATGTTAAATATCTAATACTATCTTCTTTTATATAATTCAAATTCAATAACCAATTTTTCTTTTTAGGTTTATAGTCATCTAATAAACTATCAATATATTCTAAAGCATTTTCTTTATCAGTTTTTACATAACCTTTAATAGTAATCAAAGTATTTTTATATTTATGAATAGTTGCTGAATACTTTTCTATTAAATCTGAAGAAGTTTCTATATATTCTTCTAATAACTGATATTTTTTTAATAATTTATTATGTTCATGTTCTTGTTTTATTAAAAGAAAAGTCAAAGACAAGAAAAACAAAGGCAATATTATATTAATAACTAAACTTTTAATATTTAAACTAATTGATATTAAATTATAAGTTGAAATTAAAAAAGAAATAATTGTTATAATTGTTAATATTACTAAAGAAATATTTGCTTTAATTTCAATCTTATAAATAACTTTATTAACTATTTTTCTTATACAAATAGCAAGTAAATATGTAATAATAGCTATACTAGAAATTTCTAAATAAGTATTTTTAAAATCATCAATACCTAGTAATAACACTATTAATGTTTCAAAATAATAAGTAAAAAAATAAAGTAGTCCAGTACTTAAATAGATAACCAAAATTTCATTCAGATTCTTTTTATAGATTAGTTTTAATAATAAGAAAATGACTAAATAATTAACTAAAACCTGAAATATGCTTGGAAAAAAGTAAGAACTAAAAGAAGTGATAAGAAATAAAGGAATAAGTAGTAATAGTTTTACTTTCTTTAAATCTTTTAGAGTTTCTTGAAAGAACATTTTACTAATTAAGAATATACTTATGATAAATAAAAGATTTCCAAAAAAGAACTGAACCAACGTCCAGTAATTATACATCAGCATCCCCACCTATTAAACACTTTTCTTCTAAAGCTTTTCTCTTATCTCTTGATAAACAAGTTGTATATTTATCACCAAAATAGATGACTGGTAAGCTTGAATTTAATTTTGTAATTTTAAAAGTATTTACTATACAACTTCTATGAGTCTTAAAAAATCTTGCATCGTCTGATAACATCTTTTCAACTTTTGCTATATTGCTTTTAAATTTAACTTCATCTGATAAAGTTTCAATTACTAAATAATCACCAACTGTATTCTTTTCAACAAAGAGAATATCATTATAAGGAATACGAACGATTTCTCCATCTTGTTTAAACGATAAACATTTATTACTATTAAATATCTCATAGATTTCTCTATAACAAGCGAGTAGCTTACTATCTAAATCATCAAACTTTGAAATAAAATCAACCATCAAAAGTTTTTGATGAAAAGCATTTGATACTAAATCTTGATGAGCTGTTACAATTATTATTTGATCATTCATCGTCTTTTTAAATTTTCTTATTTCTCTTGCTAAATCTAAACCTGACTTTCCTTTTACTTCAATATCTAATATAAATACGTTTTGACCATTCAATTTTTTAATATTTTCAAGTAGTTTATCACTATAGGAAGTGTATGTATATATTTTATATAAATCGTCATTTTTTCCCATAAATCGATGAGTTATTTTTTTATATTCTTTAGTCCATTCATTATCATCTTCGTATATAACAAAATTAATCATATTTTCCTTTTTCCTCCAAAGGCACTATTTCTTTTTAGTATTCTTTAAATCTTTCTTTTTTTTAAACTTTATTTGTTTTTCAGTTATAATATTAGTCTTATTAACAAACCAAAATACCAAGAGTAATAATACTAAATAAATACCTATTCTTATATAAGGATTGATATGTTCATTCATAGTATAGAAAACTGAAGCTATTGCAAATAAAATATTTACACCATAAATAATTAAAACTGTAGTTCTATGTGAGAATTTCATACCTAATAGTTGATGATGAAGATGCAATTTATCAGCATCAGTTATTCGCTTATGATGAACAAGTCTTCTTAAAATAGCAAATAAAGTATCAAGAATTGGAATAGCAAGAATTAATAGAGGTACAAAAACAGATGTCAAAACAGTTCCTTTAAAACCGAGTAGGGAAATAACAGCAATAATGAAGCCCAAGAATAAAGCTCCAGAATCACCAGCAAAAATCTTAGCAGGATAAAAATTATGAATTAAGAAGCCTAAAGTACTACCAAGCATTATTAAAGCTAAAGTAAACTCTAAATTCATTGTTCTATCTTGTAAAAAACAAATAACTAAGATAGTTGCAAAGAAAATTGCCGAAATTCCTCCAGCTAAGCCATCTAAACCATCTATTAAATTAATAACATTCATACATGCAACTATAAATAAAAGGGTAATAGGGTAGGCAAAGAAACCAAAATTAAGATTTAAGCCAAAGACAGTTATCTCACTTAAAAGAATTTCACCATAAAAAACTATAACTCCAGCTGAAATAAATTGTCCAATTAATTTTTCCTTAGCATTTAAAGGATTTATATCATCAAACATTCCTGTTAATAGTATAATAAAACTACCTATCAAGATAGAATTCATTTGGATTGTATTTTGACCAAATAACATATAACCAACCAAAAAAGCAAAGAAAATTCCTAATCCTCCAAATCTGGGCATTGGTTTAGTATGAACCTTTCTTTCATTTGGCATATCCATAGCATGAACATGAATAGCTATTTTTTTTACAAATATTATAGAAATTGCTGATATTAACAAAGTTACTATAACAACTTTCAAGGAATATAACAATGTACTACTTAACATATTTTCCCTCCATATGGAAAATTATAACACTTCTGTATAAAAAAAACTAGTAGTTTCTCGGACTTTTCAAGTCTACTAATTTATTTTTTTTAGAGATTATTTTTTTTAAATTCCTTGATATAAAAGGTTTTATAAGCTTATTTTTAACACATTTTTTAAGATTATTTTTTTATTTTTACTTATTTAGATTTCTAGTTTGGCTAATGGTTGAATTAACTTTATCAAATCCATATATTTCTATACATTTAAATAAAGTTACGATATATTTTTTAATTATTTCACGAGTTTTTTCTTCATCATACACTCTAACTCCAACTTGTCCAAAGTTCTTACTTGAATTTGGATTAAAACAAATATCCAAGTTTTCAATAAGTTCAGGATCATCTTGATTAATTTGCTTAGCATAATTTAATACTTCTGATAATTTAATAGCTGTACTTTGTCGCCCTCTAAGCATTTCTAAATATTTTAAAATAGCTTTTCCCATAGCATTATAAATTTTAATATAATCATAATCTAATTCTCTTTTAGATGGTGTTGAAGTTGCCTTACCACTTACAGAATTAGAACAAAGAATTGCAAAATCACGAGCTGCTACATAAAATTCTCTTGATAATTCATTAATACTTCTTGTATTAGGTAATTTTTTATAACCAAAAGCATAATCCCATAAAATTTCAGGATTTAAAAATTCTAAAATACTTATATTTTCATTTTCTTTAACAACTGTTTTTTCACTATCATTTTTTAAAGGTGTTCTTTTTAATAAATCTTCAACTTTAAAATAGTTATTAACAATATAATCTCTAGCAACTTTATATTTTTCCTTATAAGTTTTAGTACTTTGCATATCCTGTGTATAGGCAAAAGGATTAATTGCAGCTTTTTTATTTTCTACTGCTGAAATATTTTGACGAGGAACAATTTTTACTTTTTCTGAATCAAGAATAGTTTCTAAAATATCATAAGTTTCACCCTCAAATTTTCCAGGAATATGTCCACTTCTTTTATAAGAAATACCGTTTTCTATATAAAATAATTCAACTAATCTTGTTATTTCTATTTCATGTCCCTTTAAGTTAATTGTATAAGAATTAATAGGTTTATTAGCATGTGTTAACATTTTACCAATTAAAACCCAAATCATAAATTGTCTTGTAGTTTTATCATAACTCTTTAAATTTAAAAGTTCACTTATATTACTTATTCCTAAATATTCGATTAAAGCAACTTGCATTTTCTTACAAATACTTGAAAAATCTTTTTGATCTATACTTCTTAAAGGATTATATTGTTCAAGATTATACTTTTCGTATAAATGTCCACCAGCTATACTTTCAATAGTACCAACATAATTAGTTGGATCAACTACTATTTTATTAGCAATTAACACATCTGCATGACTATCAACATTTTTATGGCCTAATTCAAGAACCCTAGCTTCAATTCCTAGTTCATTTAAAATATCTCTACAATAAGATGCTTGAGATTGACAATTACCTCGACCTGTAATAGCAGCATTTAAACCTGAACCTTCTAAGTTTTCAGCAATATTAATTATATTTTTATCACTATGATCATTAGCAGATGCTACATAATCATAAGTTGTCATTATTCTCATATATTCAAGAGTATTAATTATTTCTTCTTGATGATTCTTACTTATTGCTCTAATTAAAGAAGCTGCTGTTTTAACTCTTTTTTTATATACTTTTAACATTTTATCATAATCTAAATTTGCAAATACAAACTTTGTTACATCTAAACTATTAGCATAGTCCATAAAACCTTCTGTTTCTCTTTTATAAAACTGATTTTTAGAAGCAACTATTTTTCCATTTTCTATTTCAAATCTTTGTTTAATTAAAAAGATTCTCTCTCTTATATCTTTTTCTACTTCAAACATAAAACACCTCGTACACTTCTACATCTAATATACTAGCACACTTTTTATATTTTTTCAAATAAAAAGACTAAAATTAATCTAGTCGAATTTATTCAATTAAATATAAATTATCAAGCATGATACCACATCCTTCAGCAACACTTGTTAAAGGGCTTTCAGCAACATAAATAGGAATTTGTAGTTCATGTTCCATAAGTTCTTTTAGTCCGTTAATTAAAGAGCCTCCTCCTGTTAATATAGCCCCATTTTCAATAATATCAGCTGATAATTCAGGGGGAGTATCTTCAAGGACAGCTTTTGTTGCATCTACAATTTTACTAATATCATCACTTAAAGCTTCTTCTATTTCTAAACTATTTATAGTAATAATACTAGGAAGTCCTGTTTCTAAATCTCGACCTCTTACTTCCATCTCCATGTCTTCTAAACTTTCATATACTGAACCTATTTCATGTTTTATAACTTGAGCCGTTTTATCTCCAATTAAAAGGCGATATTTACTTTTAATATATTCTTTTATATCATTATCAAAGACATTACCAGCCACTTTTAAGGATCTACTTACAACAATTCCTCCAAGTGATAAAACCGCAATATCCGTCGTTCCTCCTCCAATATCAATAACCATATTTCCATTTGGTTTACTAATATCAAGTCCAACTCCAATCGCTGCAGCCTTTGGTTCTTCTTCAAGAAATACTTTTTTAGCTCCTAATTTCTCAGCTGCCTCTCTAATAGCATTTTTTTCAACTGGAGTAGTATCAGCAGGACAACATATAATAATTCTAGGTTTCTTAAACATTCCTCTGGCTTTTACTTTATTAACAAAATAATCAAGCATCATTTCTGTTATTTCAAAATCAG
>CANRCN010000077.1 GCA_947629135.1 uncultured Bacilli bacterium
AACTATTTAAAATATATGGAAAATAATCCTAATATTACTTTGAGTGATTATAGATTAAATATAGTTAATACAATGATAAAAAGTGTTTATAAATTAATTAAAGAATATGATTCTAATATAATATTTAGTATAGCTCCAGATGGAAATATTGAAAATGATTATACTTATAATTTTGCTGATGTTAAGACTTGGCTTAAGGATAAAGGATATATTGATATTATCATGCCTCAAGTGTATTATGGATTTGAAAATGAGTATAAGCCTTTTTTGGAAACAGTTAAAGAATGGAATAATTTAATTGAAAATGATGTTAAATTGATACCTGCTTTAGCTTTTTATAAAGTAGGAGTTCTTGATAATATGGCTGGAGTTGGAAAGAATGAATGGATTGAGAATAATAATTTAATTGAAAGACAGATTAATTATATTAAAACTTTAAATAAATATAATGGATTTACATTGTTTAGATATGATTATTTATTTAATGAAACTTTAAAAAATGATAAAACAAATCAAGAATTAGCTAATTTGAAATTAGCTATGAAATAAAATAGTTTGGGTATCTTTTTTAATCTTATTTAATATAATTAAATGGTGATACTTGTGGATAATAATGTTAGTAAATTCTTAAATAATAAGAAAAAACCTAAAAAGAATTTTTTTATAAGTTTATTATCTAAATTATTAGTTTGTTTTATTTTAGTAATGCTTTGTCTAATTTTAATGAAGAGAAATGAAAAGTTTAATAAGTTTATGAATGATAAAGTATTTAAAGATAATTTATCGTTTGCTTATCTAAATAATTTATATAATAAATATTTTGGTAATATTTTACCTAGTTATAAAACAGAAGATACTGAAGTTGTTTTTAATGAAAAACTAGAATATAGTAATGCAAGTATTTATCATGATGGATATAAATTAATGGTTTCTGATAAATATTTGGTACCAATTATTGAAAATGGAATTGTAGTACATATAGGGAAAATGGAAGAATATGGTAATGTTGTTATTATTGAAGGGATAGATGGTGTTGATATTTGGTATGGTAATTTAGATAATATAAGTGTTTCTTTATATGACTATGTAACAAAAGGATCTTATTTAGGAGAAGTTAAAGATAATAATTTATATTTAGTATTTGAAAAAAATCAGGAATATTTGAAAATTGAAGATTATCTCAAAGATTAAGTTTGATAATACTTTTTATATCTTTTTACTTCTAATTTTGTTATCAGGTTTATTTAAAGAATTTACGTTTATTTTTATTCTATTATTTTGTCATGAAATGGGTCATGCAATAGTTGGAATAGGGTTGATGTGGAAAGTAAAACAAATTACATTTTATCCATATGGTGGATTAACTTTATTTGAAGAAAGGGAAAATAGAAGTATTAATAAAGAAATAATTATAATTCTAGCTGGTCCTTTAGTTCAAACTATTACTTATTTAGTTTTAAGTTATTTCTTTAAATATGATTATATTAAAAATTATCACCTAACTATTCTTATTTTTAATTTTCTTCCAATTTTAACTTTAGATGGAGGAAGACTTGTTAATCTTATTTTAGATAAATTTTTTAATTATTTAAAAAGTTTTTATATAACTTTTGTAATTTCTATTATTACTTTAGTTATTTTAATTTTATTTTGTATAATTAATTATCATAATTTTAATTTATTTTTGATGAGTATTTTTTTAGGATTTAAGATAATTAAGGGTCTTAAAGATATTAAATATTATTATAGGAAGTTTTTACTTGAAAGATATTTGTATGATTTTAATTATAAAAAAATTAGTGTTAGTAAAAATATTTATAATTTATATAAAGAAAGAAATCATTATATAGAGTTTCAAGATGAAAAGAGTTTTTTAAATAAATTTTTTAAAAATAATAACTAATATGATATAATTAAAAAAGGAGGATTTATGGAGAAGGAATATAATAAACTGGTTAGAGATAAAATGCCTGATATTATTAAAGATAAAGGAAATAATCCTATAACGAAGGTTTTAGATACAAAAGAATATAAGATAGAGCTTAAAAATAATTTATTAGAAGGATACAAAAAGTTTTTTAAAACAAATGTAAGTGATGCAAGAATTGATGTTCTTGCTGATATGTTAGAAATTATAAATTCTCTTGCTAATTTGGAAAATAAAACTTTAAAAGATATTGAACGAGTTGCTGATTTAAAAAGACAGTATCAAGGAAGTTTTCAGGAAAAAATATATTTAGAAAAGGTTATAGATAATAAATAAAACTAAAAAATAGAAAAAAATACTTGACAAATAAGTAAAAATCGAGTATTATTCTATACGTAAATTGAAAAAAGGAAAGCGATTAAGTCCACCTGATTACAAATAGTAATGGGTAAAATGCCTAGATAAAGATAATAAATCTTATTTTGTGTGTTTTTAAGTGGACTTTAAAGTCTACTTTTTTGATTTAAAACATTGGAGGTGTTTTGTATCGCAAATAATAAAAATGGTTTGTTAATTAATGAACAAATCAAAGCAAGTTCAGTTTTAGTTATTGGACCAAATGGAGAGCAGGTAGGTGTTAAACCTTTAAAGGATGCACTTGTACTTGCAAATTATGCGGGGCTTGACTTAGTTCTAATGAATCCAAATGGAAACCCACCAGTTTGTAAAATAATGGACTATAATAAGTATCGTTATTTAAAAAACAAAAAGGAAAAAGAAAACATTAAAAGACAAAAAGCTAATATGGTTGAAACTAAGGAATTTAGACTTAGTAGTGTCATTGATGTTGGAGACTTTGAAACCAAAGTTAAACAAGTTACAAAATATTTACAAAAAGGTGCAAAGATTAAAGTTACTATTAGATTCAAAGGAAGACAAATGTCTCATACGGAGTTAGGTCAAGAAGTTTTAGAAAGATTTGCTGAAAGATTAAGTGATTTAGCTGAAATTTCTGAACCACCTAAACTAGATGGTCGGACAATGACAATGATGCTTACACCAAAAAAATAAGAAAGGATGTGGATATAATGCCAAAGTTAAAAACTCATAAGGGTACTAAGAAAGTACTAAAAATTAGAAAAGGTGGAACAATTAAGATTGGTCGTCCAGGATCAAGACATAATACTGGAAAGAAAAATGCTGCCTTAAATAGAAAAAATAGAAAGGGATCAACTTTATCAAAGGCTGATCAAAATAGATTAAGAGATATAATCTAGTAAGGAGGATATTATGACAAGAGTTAAAAGTGGAGTACAAACCAAAAGAAGACATAAAAAAGTTTTAAAAGAAGCTAGTGGCTATTTTGGTAGTAAGCATAGATTATATAAAAGTGCTAAAGAACAATTAATGCATTCAAAAGTATATGCTTATAGAGATAGAAGACAAAAGAAAAGAGAGTTTAGAAAACTATGGATTACAAGAATTAATGCAGCTTGTAGAGAAAATGATATTAGTTATTCTAAATTTATCAATGGCTTAACTAAAGCTGGTGTAGAAGTTAATAGAAAGATGTTATCTGAACTTGCAATTAACGATATGGATGCTTTTAAAGAATTAGTTAAAGTTGCTAAGAGTGGAAAAGTTGCAGAAGTTAAAGAAGAGATTAAAGATACTAAAAAAGAGCAAGTTAATGATGCTAAAGATTTAAGTAGTATGACTGTTGCTGAACTTAAAAGTTTAGCTAAAGATAAAGGTATAGAAGGATATACTAATATGAAAAAAGCTGATTTATTAGAGGCTTTAAAATAAACAAATTAATGAATTTATGTTGTCCTGCCTATTAGGTCCAGCATAAGAAGTTAATTGAAGAGGAAAAGGAGAAAAAATATATGACAGTAGTTTCAATGAATTATTTATTAGAAGCAGGTGTACATTTTGGACACCAAAGAAGAAGATGGAACCCAAAGATGAAAGAGTATATCTTTGAGGCTCGTGATGATATTTATATAATCGATTTACAAAAGACAGTTAAGAAGATTGAAGAAGCTTATGCTGCCTTAGAACAAATTGCTAAAGATGGTGGAAAAGTAATCTATGTTGGTACTAAAAAACAAGCTAGTGAGGCTTGCTTAGAATGTGCTGAAAGAACTAATATGTTCTATGTTACAGAACGTTGGTTAGGAGGAACTTTAACAAACTTCAAGACAATTCGTTCAAGAGTTAAGAGATTAGAAGAACTTGAAAAAATGCAATCAGATGGTACATTTGATTTATTACCAAAGAAAGAAGTTGCATTATTAAATAAGGAATATGAAAAATTAAACAGATACTTAAAAGGTATTAGAGATATGAAAGAGTTACCTCAAGCTATGATAGTTGTTGATCCAACACATGAAGAAATAGCTATTAGAGAAGCTCATAAGTTAGGTATAAAAACATTTGGTATTGTTGATACTAATTCTGATCCAGATACTCTTGATTATCCAATTCCAGGTAATGATGATGCAGTTCGTGCTGTTAAAGTTGTACTTAATGCATTAACTAATGCAATTGCAACTGTAAATGGTAATGAAATATTTGATGTTTTAACTGAAGAAGATAAGAAAGATGAAGATGGAGTTTCTAATGAAGAAACTAAAAAAGAAGTAACTCTTCCTAAAAAAGAAAGTAAAAAAGTTGTAAAAAAAGAAGTTAAAGAAGAAAGTTCAGAAGTAAAAGAAGAAGTTGAAGTTAAAGAAGAGGATGCAGAAGTTGATGTAAAAACTTTAAACTTAACAGAACTTAAAGAATTAGCTAAATCAAGAGGGGTAAAAGGTTATTCAAAAATGAAAAAAGATGAGCTTATAGATGCTTTAAAATAAGGAGGAATTTATGTATAGTGCTAGTGATGTAAAAACATTAAGAGAAAAATCAGGAGCTGGAATGCTTGATTGTAAGAAAGCTCTTGAAGAAACAAAGGGTGATCTTGATAAAGCAATAGATTACTTAAGAGAAAAAGGAATTGCAAAGGCAAGTAAGAAAAGTGATCGAATTGCAGCAGAAGGATTAAGTCAAATCTATACTAATGGTAATAAGGCTGTTGTTCTTGAAGTTAATAGTGAAACAGACTTTGTTGCTAGAAATGAAGAATTCCAAAACTTTGTTAAAAAGTTAGGTGAAGGACTATTAAATAGCAATGCTTCTACATTAGAAGAGGCTAATGATGTTGTAATTGATGGAGAAAAAGTTTCAGATTTAGTAGTTCAAATAACAGCTAAAATTGGAGAAAAAATTAGTTTTAGAAGATTTAAGGTTGTTGAAAAAAGTGATTCAGAATTCTTTGGAGCTTATTTACACATGGGAGGAAAGATAGCATCTTTAGTTGTAACTGAAGGAGGAAATGAAAATGTTGCTCGTGATGTTGCAATGCATGCAGCTGCTATGAGACCTTTATATGTAAATGAAAAAGAGGTTCCAAGTGATGTTCTTGAAAAAGAAAAGAATATTATGAGACAAGAATTATTGAATGAAGGAAAACCTGAAGATAAAATTGAGAATATCTTAGTGGGTAAAGTTCGTAAATACTATGAAGAAGTATGTCTTTTAAATCAAATCTTTGTTAAAGCAGAAAATAAAGAAACAGTTGAAAAATACTTAGAAAATAATGGAGCAAAACTTATTTCTATGACAAGATTTGAAGTTGGTGAAGGTATTGAAAAGAAACAAGAGGACTTTGCTCGTGAGGTAATGAATCAAATAAATGGATAGGAACAAGTGAGGACTTGTTCTTTTTGCTGAATTGCAAAAGTAAATTCTAGTTTGAAGAAATAAAATCCACTTTTTGAGAAAAAATTGTTAAAAAAATT
>CANRCN010000078.1 GCA_947629135.1 uncultured Bacilli bacterium
ATTCAAACGTATTTTTAATCCTTGAGAAGGATCTTCTTTGACGATAATCGCCACAATTAATAAGCTTATAAGCCATTGATTTCACCCCTATACACTAATTTTTTTCTATAACATATTAATAATTTATAACATGCCGCCAATTTATATTAATAACACAAATTCATGCAATAGTCAACATAATTTTATGAATTTTTTAATTTTTTTTAATTTGTTGACACTTTTAAACTTAAAATATAAAAACCTTTATTTTTATCTATTATTTTTATTTGAGCTTTTTCACTAAAATCATTTATAAACGATTTAGCTCCTTGTTCCTTTCTAATAACTAAAAACAGCTCTCCATTCTTCTTTAAACACTTTAAAGCATCACTTATCAGTTCATATAATTTTATCTTTCCAACTCTAATTGGTGGATTAGTAACTATATAATCAAAATCATCTTGAATCGTAGATACTCCATCACTTTCAAAAACTTGAACTTGAACTTCATTATTATGTGCATTCATCTTTGTTAAATGTAAAGCTCTTTTATTAACATCAATCATCGTAACTTTAACATCATTTAACTTTGCAAGCACAATGCCAAGTGCTCCATATCCACATCCAAGATCTAATACATTACCTTTAATATTTAACTTTAAAACATTTGTAAGAAGTAAGTATGTTCCATAATCCAATTCTCCTTTTGAAAAAACTCCATTATCGGTTTTAAAAGTAAATTCTTTATCACTTAATTTCACTTTAAATTCCTTAATTTCACTTTTTAAATTATTTGAATTCGTAAAATAATGTTCCATTTCACTCCTTTATGTAATAAAACAATAAAAAGAAGCAACTAACTTATTTTTTTTTAAATATAGTTACTCCTTTCTTGTTTTTGATATTCTACTACATTTCATTTAAAAAAGCAAGTGCTTTTTCTCATTTTCTATAACATTTTTTAGATAAATTCAATTAACTCAACACTATCTGCATCAAAGTTAAGTGATTTAACAATTGAATCTATTTCATATTCATCAAATGAAGTTTGAATTTCTTCTTTTGTTTTAAAGAATAATCCTATTTGATACATAAACAATTCTTTAAGTGTTTCTCTTTCTATTCCGATACCTAATAAATAATCTATGATACTTTGAACATTTTCATGATTTAATTTAATATTTTCTAATATATTTTCATAATTATTATCAGT
The DNA here is from genome assembly GCA_947629135.1 of uncultured Bacilli bacterium. Classification (GTDB taxonomy): domain Bacteria; phylum Bacillota_I; class Bacilli_A; order RF39; family UBA660; genus RUG591. Next base: position 1,193 of record CANRCN010000078.1, read on the forward strand.
TATATCTTTTATATCCTTATCTGTAAAACCTTGTTCTTTTAGAAAATTCATCTTAATTACCTCCTTCTAATAAACTAGTAATTGCTGTTTCTAAGTTCAAATACTCATCCTTTTTAATAATACTATTATAAGTTAAAGCCATAAGTATTGCTTCTTTAACAGGCATTTTTTTAGTAACTAAGAAGTTATATAATCTAATAGTTTTTAATCTAGAGAAAGTTAATCCATTAATTACATATTTTAATTCATCTTTCTTATATTTATTATCTAATTTTTGAATATTCTCTGATATACTCATATCAAAGTCCTTTTTATTTTTAATTTCTTGACTTAATTTTAAAACTTCATCTGTACTTGTAAATGTATATTCTTTATCAAAATATTGATTTCTATATTCAATTGGAAGTTTTAAAACATCAACTTTTGGATTAGTTATTTCTCCAGCTAAGATGCCTGGTTTATTACCATATATTTTTTGTCCATTCTCAGTTGCATATCTTAGCTTCATTAAAGCTTCTCCAGTTATATTATTTAATTTATAAGGATTTTTCTTAATATATTCAATTCCATTGAAATCTTCTTCTCGACCAAGAAGACCACTCTTCTCAGCACCCTTAGCTTCAATATAATAATCTAAATTTTCAAGGACTCTTTTATTACCAAGCAAATATTTAACATTATCATCTGTTAACTCTATTTTATAATTTTTTGTTAAATTATAATTATTTTCTAAATCTTGATTATTAATTATTAATAATTCACGATAATTATCAAACAAATTAATTAAATCAATCTTATGTTCTTTATAAAAACTAATATTCTTTAAGAAATCTTCCATAACTTTAACAGATGCAAATAGAGCAGGCATAGTTTGAACCATCATACCAATTACTTCTCTATATTCTTTTTTACCAAATGCTTCTTTAATAGCATTAATAACTAATTTAATTTCAGTACTTTCAACATTTAATGTTTTACTTAATAAGGGCATATTACTCTTAAACTCACCAAGTAAATTTTCAGATTTTAAAATATTTAAAGTATTAGTTACATTTTGTTCAGTTAAAATATCTATATTTTCTATTGCCTCAGCATTAATTCCTGCATTACTTAAAGCAGATTTTACACCTTCAAGTTCCTTATTATCTACAACTTCTTCAGGTTTTGGTTCAGGTAATGGAGCAGATTTTACTTGAGATTTATTATCTATTTCCATTTCCTTTAATTTAGCATCTATCTTTCCAATTATATCTTCAAGTTCAGCTGTACTAGTTGAATTATCTATGTCTGATAAAGAAATTTCAGGAGTACTTACAGGGGCAACAGGCATCTCAGGCATAGGTAAATCTTCTTCAATAGCTTCTGGAGCTAAAGTTGGAGGAGTTTCTATTTCATGAGCAACTGGTACTTCAAATGGAGGAACGTCATCTTCTTTTGAATTATCCATTGTTGGTTCAGCCTTATCAGCCTCTGAAAATTCAAGATTAGGTTTTATATCAACAATTGGAAGATCAGGATTAATCTCTAAAGGAACCTCATTAGTTGTCGGAGTAGCTATTTCAATAGGAGCAGATTCATGTATTTCAACTTTAGGTAATTCAGGAAGTTCTATTTCAGGACTAACTTCTACTATTTTTTCATTTTTAGTAAAATCTGGAAAAGCAGGGAAGGAATAATCAGTTTCTTCCTTTGGAATTTGAATTACTTTATCTGATTCTTCAACATTTAACTTAGGAGATTCCATTTTTTCATCTTTAGCTTTAATATCATCATAGATATTAATTGGTTCATAATGGAATTCTGGTACATCTATTTCATTTAATGAATAATCATCTTCAGCTTTTATGTCTTCAACTGAAGTTTGATTAGCTGCATAAATGGAAGCATTATACTTCAAGATAAATTCAAAAATTGAAATTTTTTCTTCAATTGGAGTACTAGCAAATTCTAAAGCCCCAATTACATCATCAATTTCTATAATATATAAATTTTCCTCTAACTTACTAATGATTGTTTGATATTTCTTAAGTTCACCATTTAAAACTGACATATCAACTTCTGGTAATCTCTTCTTACTTTCATTTAAATTATAAATAGTATCTTCTAAAGATGATTTCTTATTAATCATCTCTTGAATGAAAGTTTGAATAGCTCTTTCCTGAATATCAGTTAATTCCAAACTAATTCCTTGTTTGATACCTTGAATAATATACATAATACCTTGGTAATTACAAGTTTTATCTTGGAATACTTCTGAAACTCTTGGATCTAGCATCAATAAGATTTTTTCAAATTCATCTCGACTCAAGTTATCAAAGGCTAAAACATTTGAAGCCCCAAATAAATCAATTTTTTCTTGGATATAATTTAAATCATTGGTATTCTTTTCAAGTTCTCCATTAAGATAATTTAAATTATCAATATTTCTATTAATTGAATCAATTTTTACTTTTAATATTTTATATAATTTATCTTGCATTTTTATCCTCCATTTTTACATCTAACGTATTTAAATCAATTGTCATTACTAAATCGTCTATCGTTAAATCCTTTAGTAATAAATTTCTTTCTGTATCATTCATCTGAATTTTTTCTTTATTTCTTAAGATATCATCTATCAAATCTCCATTTTTGTACAAGAATCCTCTTAAGCTCATTTTCTTATCAAGTATTCCTAGTACTAAAGCAGAACCATTATCTAAATAAGTATAAACTGTTTTTACAATAAATTCTTTCTTTACATAAAGATATGTCCCATTATAACAATAATCTGGCATTACATAATCTTCACTTTGTTCAATGTCAATTAAATTTTTAAAAATTGGTCCTTGATAAACTGGATTACAAGTTTCAATATATTCTCGAACTAAAGATTTAGCATTTCTCATTAAGAAAACTAGTTTTTTATCTTTATCTAAACTTTTATTTAACTCTTGTTTTGTAAACTCTTCTTCATAGTTAAGTAAAGTTTTATAATCATTATAATACCTTGCTATTGCATCATATTCAAACGTCTTAAATAATCTTGATATCTTATTAATTAAATATTTTTTATTCTCAAAAATAACATCATTATTAACTTTTCCATCTACTATGATATTATCATTATAATCGGTCAAAATAAGATTATCATCTATTAAATGAATATTTTCATCTAATAATCTTTTAACCTCTGGTATATTTATTTCATTGGTAAATAAACTAACAGGTTCTAAACTTTGACTATAATTTTTAATATTGCTCTTATTAACATGAATTAAAATCTTCAATCTATCTTCCAGGTTTAACTCAATCTTATCAAAGAAAACCAGGAATTCATCTGCATCTTGAACAAAGATACTATCATTTTTTAGAACTAAATAGTATTTATTTAACAGTTCTAATTCATTCAAGCTATCACTTTTTGTTTCATATTCTTTTTTTATTCTTTCACATAATTCATTCAGATATGTTTTTAAGAACTCCATAAACTCAGTTGCCTCTTTATATTGTGGTAACTCTTCTAAATCTTTGTCTTGATTTTCTAACAAATATTTGGTAGTTTTATATTTTGTAATTAAATTATCAGCATCTTTATCATTTAATTTTAAACTTCTTATGATAAAGTCTTGATCATAATAATCTAATATTTCTAAATATGAACGATTTCCACACTCAACAATCTCCGTTATCGTTTTATAAACTTCACTTAGAGATTTGACTTCCATCCTTTTCATACCAATATTTGCGATTTTAGGTTCCACACATGCTAATAATTTGGCCAAACTATTATCCACTAGACACCACTATCCCTTTATTATATTATAATGATATCATAAACTTTTTTATTTGACAATATTTTATTTAAAGTTTTTTTAAATTTGTTGATTTTTGTTTAAATTTATTTCAAAAAATATTTTATTAAAATATTCATTTAATTTCTCATATAATATTAGAGGAGGAATTATGCCTGTTATTAAATATACAGAAAAAGAATTAGATTTACTTGCAAGAATTATGCGAGCAGAAGCATTAGGGGAGGGGACTTTAGGAATGTTAATGGTTGGAAATGTCGTTGTGAATAGAGCTATTGCTAATTGTTTAACATTTAAAAATACAAGATCAATCTATGATGTTATTTATCAACCAGGGGCCTTTACTGGTATTAATAGTGAGTTATTCTTTTCAGCAGCTACTTCTAAAGAAAAAGACTTGGCTAAAAGAGTTTTAGATGGAGAGTATTATTATCCAGCAACAAATGCATTATGGTTTT
>CANRCN010000079.1 GCA_947629135.1 uncultured Bacilli bacterium
AAATAATACACTAAAACTATATTTTTTTGATTGGCCTTTTCCTTCTGGATATACTGCATAGTAATCATAGATTCCTGTCTCATCAATTGTTACCTTAGCTTCCCATGCCCTTGTCACTTCATTATAAGAGGCTTCATAATCTGCTGGTTCTTCTAATTTCATTAAAGCTATTGGATATTCACTAGATTTTGATACTACAAACTTTGTTACTTCTCTTTTTGATCCTAAAGTTAAAGTTATATCTTCATCACTTTCAATTGGTTGTTTTAAATCGTATGGTTCTCCACTTTCATTTACTGCATTCAATATCATATAATCTTCTGTCAATTCTTTTTCTTTTAAATCTCCATTTACCGTTATTTTAACAGAGGCAAATACTTTCTCCCATTGTTCTAAAGTATAATCTTGTCCTACATTTCCTATCTTGGTATCTATTGATACCCACATATAAAGCCTATAAGTATGTGTCTCTTCTTCTTTTGTTCCTGCTTTTACTCTATCTACCCATATTCTTCTTTTGACTAATTCATCATAACTTCCTTCTTGAATTAGTTCTTCTTCAAGATCATCTTTTACTTCAACTAATCTAAACTTTAATAATTCATCTTTTATTCTTATAGTTCTATTTTCATCTTCCGACTCATCTCCACGATCTAATACTATTTCATATATAATATCTTCTTTATGTGTATTCTTTCCTACTATATTAAATTCAAAATAATTATTTTTTTCATATGTTAAAGAAGGCATAGCATTCTTGATACTTAAATTATTTACTCCTGTATATTTCATATAAATATCACCTGCTATTAATTGTTGGTTTGATCCCACTTTAAAATAAGTCCATAAAGCAAGTGATCCACCTAGTGTTAATATTAATAAAGATATTACTGCTACTATAATTATACTTTTATTTTTATTTAATTTTTGTTCTTCATCCATAATTTAATCCTCCAAAATAAAACAATTTTTGATATAATATATAACAAAAAAATATATTATTATTTTATCCTTATTTAATTAAATTATAATATTTGTTTTTTTAACAGTCAACGGATATTCGCTTATTTTATACGAATATCCGTTTGTTTGACATTAATTTACAATTGAAATTTATTTTTCAAAAAAAATAATTAAATATTATTTGAAACATTTTTAATATATATTAATTAATATTTTGTGATATTAAAATATTTTATTTCATGAATATATTTTTTTAACGGCAAAATTAGCGAAAATCCGTGTATTTTTTTTAGTATTATTTGCTAGACTTTTCACATAAGTGAGGTAATTTATATGTTGTTTAAAGATGCTGTTGCCGAAAGGATTCTAGAATTGTGCGAAAAATATAATTATACTATTAATAAATTAGCTGAAAGTTCTACTGTTCCTCCTTCTACTCTTCGAGGACTTGTTAATAGAGAAGTAGAAAATCCTAGTTCTTATGTAATATTTAGAATATGCAGAACTCTTAAAATTACCCCTAAAGAATTTTTTGATTCACCTTTATTTGATGAAGAAAAAATAACTAATTAAAAGAATAGAAACAGTTTAACTATATTCTATTCTTTTTTTTGTTCAGTATTTACTTCTTCTTTTTTATCTAATTTACTTTCTAAAGTGAATTCTATTTTTAAATCTTTAGTTAATTTAGTACCTTCTTCTATACTTTGACTTATAACGTAACCATTACCTTTTATATTATAAGGAATTTTTAAATAAGAAAATAAAACTTCAATATCACTTCTTGAATAACCGATTAAATTAGGCATTAAAAAGTTTTCTGAATTAGTTATTAAAAATACTTTAGAACCAATTGGTAATTTAGTATTCTTTGGATATTGATCAGTTACTAAATTTCCATCTCCTATTATTAAAGGATTTATATTATATTGTTTTAAATCATTTTTTACACTTTCTATATCTTGATTCAAATAATTTTTAATTGTTTGATTTTCATCTTCTTTAGAACTTGATTCATTATAAATATTATAATATTTAGCAACATTCTTAACAATATCTTTAATAGCATTTGATAATGGAGTTGCATACAAAGATTTTTTAACAACACCATAAATAATTATTTCAGGATCATCTTTTGGAAATAAAATAGATACACTTCTGTTAACATCTGAATCTCCTGTTAAATAACCTGTTCCATTTGTACTTGCAATTTGGGCAGTTCCTGTTTTACCAATCAAGTCAAAGCCTTCAATTGCATAAGCATGTCCAGCTCCATCTGGATCATTTATTGTATGCCACATCAAATTTTTCATATATTCTACTGTCTTAGAACTTGCAACTTTTCCTAAACTTTCACGTCTATTTTCTTTAACTTCACCATTACTATTAACTGTTTTTTTAACAATATATGGATTTAATAGCTCTCCATCATTGGCAATTGTTGTTAAGGCTTTTATATGTTGAAGCGGAGTTGTAGTAATTCCTTGTCCAAAGGCTGCATTGAAAACTTCTGTTTCATATTTAAAATCAATTTTACCACTTGCTTCATTTTTTAATTCTACTCCAACCTTTTGACCAAATCCAAGTTTCTTTAAATAATCTTTTAATTTATTGGCCTCTAAATATTTATTCATAATATTAACAACACCTGTATTACTTGAATAAATAAATCCTTGATCAAATGTTATCCAACCCCATCCAGTTCTATTCCAATCTCTAATTACCGTTTTATCTTTAGTAGTAAAAGAACCTGAATGATAAGTATCACTTCCTTTATAAACTCCAGCTTCAAGAGCAGCCATATACGTATAAATTTTCATAGTACTACCAGGTTCAAATGCAACACTTGAGTTTGGATCTAAATAATTTTTTATATTTCTTATATTAGGATCAAAACTTGGACTACTTCCGTATCCCAAAATAGCTCCTGTTTTAGCATCAGCTACAATAATATCAATTTCTTCAAATCCAAAATCATTAGTTGCTTTATTCATAGCTTCTTCAACAAAAAATTGAACATTATTATCAATTGTTAAATATACATCCGTTCCATCTTGTTTTTCTTCAGTTAGCTCTTTAGTTCCTGCAATTTTATAGCCTCTTAAGTCTTTTTGATAAACTGTCTTTCCATTTACTCCAGTTAATTCTTTATCAAAATATTTTTCAATTCCAAGTTCTCCATTTAAATTTCCATCATTACTTTCTTTAGCATATCCAATTAAATAAGATAAAAATTGTCCATAAGGATAATATCTTTTGGTAGTTTCTATAAAATCAAGTCCTGGTAAATTAGTAGCTTTAATAGTATCTTTTTCAAGTTCTGTAAGTCCTCTTCCTTTTCTTCCAAACTCAGTTTGATAAACTCCTTCTTTTTTTAAATAACCTAAAACTGTATCATATTCCATATCTAATAACTTAGATAATACTAAAGCTGTATTTTCTTTATCAACTACATGCTGTGGTTTATCTGGATCAGTTGTCCTTTTAGGATCTAAATAAGCTATTAACGTATAACTTGCAACATCTTGAGCCAAAATATTACCTGAATTATCAAATATTGTTCCACGATTAGCCTTTAAAATTGTCGTTTTGGTAGTTCTTTTTGATGCTAATTCTTGAATATTAATATGATCAACTTCAGCTGAAACTGCAATAAAAGAAACTCTTCCTATTATAACAACAAATAATAAAAGAGCAACTATTAAAACAAGATTACTAACTTTTACTTTGCCTTCTTTTTTCATAGTTCCTCCTATCTACATTTTAAATTAATTTAATTAAGTTTTCAAGTTATTAGACATTAATCAACATTCTTAATGTTATCATTATTATAAGCAAGTCCCTCTTCTCGAATAACTTTTTGAATGTTTTCAAGACTAGCAAGTTCATTTATCTTCATTTGTAAACTTTCATTCTGCTTTTCTTGACTCTTTATTTCTTTCTTTATCTTTTCAACTTCATAGTTAACTTCTGATAAAGTTGATTTTCCAAATACAATTACAAGTGGTGATAAAGAAATCAAGAAAATTGCTAATACATATATTAGCTTTTCAAAATGTGAAACTTTATTACTTCCCTTTTTATTCTTTCTCATGTTATCTTATCCTTTCAATTACTCGAAGTTTACTTGACCTACTTCGTGAGTTTTCTTCTAATTCTTTAGTACTTGGAGTTATTACTTTTTCATTAATTAATTTAAATTTTGGTTTATATTCATCAGGTATTTCAGGTAATCCTTTAACTATAGGATCAACACTTGTTATCTCTTTAAAAAGTTTTTTTACAATTCTATCTTCCAAAGAATGAAAAGTAATTACTACAAGTCTACCATTTATATCCAAGAGGTCTAGTGCTTTTTTAAGACTTTCCTCTAAAATTTCAATTTCGTGATTTACTTCAATTCTAATTGCTTGAAAAGTTTTTCTAGCTGGATTTTTTTCAATTGTTTTCTTAACTGGCATACTACGTCTTATAATATCAACCAATTCAAATGTTGTTTCAATTGGCTTACTTTTTCTTTCTTTAATAATATTCTTGGCTATGCTTTTAGCATATTTTTCTTCTCCATAAGTAAATATTATTCTAGCAAGATCAGCCTCACTATAAGTATTAACAACATCATAAGCAGAAAAATTACTATCTAAATCCATTCTCATATCAAGCCGTGCATCTTTAAGATAGCTAAATCCTCGATTTTTTTCATCAAGTTGTGGTGAAGATACCCCTAAATCAAATAAAATGCCGTTTACTTTAAAAACCCCCAGTTGTTCTAATTCTTCTTTCATATATAAGAAATTACTCTTAATAATTTTAAAATTAGAACCAATTTTATTAAGTTTTTCAAAGCTATAATTAATAGCATTAATATCTTGATCAAAGGCGAATAGAAAACCCCTTTTTACTCGCATTAATACCTCACCACTATGTCCAGCATATCCTAAAGTTGCATCAACATAAGTACCCGTATCTTTCAAATTAAGAGCATTAATTGCTTCTTTTAACATAACACTATAATGCATAATTCCTCCTAATTTGAACCAAACAAGTCACTTGAAATTGAAGATAAATCATCAAAATTGTCAGTCATGAATTTATCCCAAGCTTCACAACTCCAAAGTTCAACTCGATTTAAAACACCTACTAAAACTACTTCTTTTGTAAAATTAGCATATTCCTTTAAGTAACTTGGAATAATAATCCGACCTTGTTTATCAAATTCCAAAGTATTGGCACCAGAAAGCAAAAATCTTGTAAAGTTTCTTGATTC
>CANRCN010000080.1 GCA_947629135.1 uncultured Bacilli bacterium
ATAGAAGCAATCATAATTGAAAATACATCTCCAAAGTCATCTGATAAAGCCATTTTCATATATTTAATAATATTTCCGTATACCTTTCTTCCTTCTATGATACCATCATATATTACTCCTAAACTTTTTTTCAAAAGAATAATATCACTTGCTTCTTTGGCAATATCTGTTGCTTCATCTACAGAAATACCTACATCTGCAATATGAAGGGATGGTGCATCATTTACTCCATCTCCCATGAAACCAACTACATGGGAATTTTCTCTTAATATTTTTACAACTCTCTCTTTTTGAAGAGGATTTAATCTAGCAAATACATTTGTTTCTTCTACCATAAAAGACAATTCTTTATCTGAATACTTATCAATATCAAATCCTAAAAGTATATTTTTTATTTCTAATCCAACGGATTCACAAATAGCTGTTGTGGCATTTATATTATCTCCTGTTAGAATTTTTACTTCAACACCGTGATTTTTTAATTTCGTAAGAATTTCTTTTACATCTTTTTTAGCAGGAGCTAGGAATCCTACAAATCCTAAAAAAATCATATCTTTTTCATCTTCTTTATTAAAAATGTTTTCACCTGAATATGTTTTTTTCTCTGCTAAAGCAATTACTTGCATACCATCTTTTTCTAATTCTTCGGCTTTTTTTATTACTTTTTGTTTTAAATCATCATTAATTTTTTTCTCTGTTCCTTTATAATTTATTTTAGTACATATTTTTAAAATTTCTTCTAGGGCACCCTTGGTAAACATTCTATACTCATCTTCTTTTTTTACGACGACTGATTGCAGTTTTCTTTCATAGTCAAAAGGTATCTCATCTATTTTTTTAAAACCATTTTTTAAGTTTTCAACATTGTTCTCTTTTGCATATGCAATTACAGATGCATCAATAATATTTTTCATACCAGTTGAGAAATAACTATTTAGATACACATATTTTAAAATTGTTTTATCTTCTTCCCCCATTACATTTATATATTTTTGCAAGACAATTTGATTTTCGGTTAGAGTTCCTGTTTTATCAGTACACAAAACATCCATAGAACCTAGATTTTGAATAGCTTCCATTCTTTTTACTAAGGTATGCTTTTTAGCTAAAGTTTTACTTCCTTTCGCAATATTTACATTTACAATCATTGGTAACATAGAAGGAGTAATACCAACTGCAACAGATAGTGCAAAAAGAAATGCTGATTTATAATTTCCCTTAATTAGTCCATCTACAATCAATACAAAAAATACTGTAACAATCATATAATAAAACAATAATTTAGTAATATTTTTCATACCAATATCAAAATTCGTATCATGATGTTTTTTACTTAATTCTTTTCCCATCATTCCAATATAGGTATCAGTTCCTGTTTTTATAGCAATTCCTTTTCCATTTCCTGAAATAACAGAAGACTCCATTAAACAAATATTATTAATATCAAATATACTTTTTCCTTCATTAGATGTTACATATTTTTCAATAGGAATAGATTCTCCAGTAAAAACAGATTCATTAATAAATAAGTCTTTTGCTTCTATTAAAATCATATCTGCGGGAATAATAGATCCAGCATTTAAATTAATAATATCCCCTACTACTACTTGTTCTGTTTTAATATTCATTTCTTTTGAATTTCTAATTACATTGGCAGTAGAATATATTTTTGACTTTAGTTTCTGATTAAATTTATATTCTGAATAGTCCTGAAAGAACCTAATTAATGCACTAATTAAACCAATTAAAACAATTATGATAGAACCTAAATGATCTGCCATCATATAGTTAATAATTGCTAGAAAAAAAAGTATTAAAATAAATGGATCTTTTAATGAAATTAGAAAGAAATATATAGCTCCATGCTTTTCTTCCTTAATGTATATATTTAATCCATTTGCTTCTTGTATCTTTTTTATCTCGTGTTCCTTTTTTCCACTTTCTGATGTTTTGTATTTTTGAAATAATTCTTTTTTTGATAACTTTGAAATTTCTTTATATTTTTCAAATAAATCATTATGCATATTTATCACCAACTCAACTTTATTTTTCTATATAGATTATAACATATTTTATTATTATTGTACTTATAATTTTATACATTATATAAATAATAAATTATTTAATTTCTTCTCCACTCATAATAAAACTTCCTGAATTTAATTCATCATAACTTATTGATACTCCATCCTTAAATTCATATATTTTGCTTTCATCACTTACAATCCATTTTATATATTCTTTCTTTTCTTCATCATAACGACAATCGTTTATACAACTTTTAGAATCATCATTACATACTGCCTTAAAATTTATTTGCATATACTTTTTTTCTTCACCTTTATAATAGCCATAAATACAAATTCCTGTAATTTCAAATGATTTTAAATTATCTTTATCTAAAAATTGTTTATTAATCATTTCATTTTTTATAAGACTCTCAAGATTTTTTCTTCTTTCGCTTAATTCTTGAGCTTTATTGTCTTCTTCATAAATAGGACAAGAATATTTAGTGCTTTTCCAAATAGTTTTTTCTTCTTTATTAATACAATAATAATGATTTACCAATATTCCTTTATCCATATATTGTACATAACCATCTTTAAACTCTTTTCTTATTTTAATAAGTGGGCTATTATCTAGTATTTTTGCTTGTAAAGTATCAAGTACAATAATTCCTATTAAAATTCCTAAAAAAATTAAAGTTATTTTTAAACTCTTTTTCATAATTCCTCCATTTCTACAAATTATTTTTTCATTTTTATTATAGCATTTTTTTCTTTAAAAAACGAGATAAAGTAATTTTTTTATCTCGTATATTTGTTATTTAACTAATTTTTTTATTTTATTTATATATTTCTTTCAATTTACTTTTTAAGTTATCATTAAAAATAAAATCTATTGAATCATAATTACATTTTATTATATCTTCAATTTTTAAATTTGTATTATCAAGTATATATTTATATTCACTAATAATATCAATACCTGAAACTGTATCATTATCTGTATTTATAGATATCTTAATACCTTTTTTATATAATTCTTCTATTGGATGAATACCTTTAACCGCTTCGGTTTGATAATTACTAGTAACACATACTTCAAGCAAGATATTTTCTTTTTTTAATTTTTCTATCATATTATTATCTTCTATAGCCCTTATACCATGCCCAAGTCTTAAGGCTCCAAACTCTAATGCACTTTTTATCGAACTTAGTCCAGCTGCTTCTCCAGCATGAATAGTAAACGGAATATTTTCTTTCTTAGCTTTATCAAAAATATATTTGAAGTTTTTGGTTTCATAAAGTGCCTCTGCTCCTGCTAAATCTATTCCAACAACTCCAAATTGCGAATATTTTTTAGCAAGGGATACTGTTTTTAAATTATCTTCTATGCTAGCATCTCTCATACAACATAATATAATGCCTCCATATATTTTTCCGTTTTTTAAAACTTCATTCATTCCATCTAATACGGCTTCCACTACTCTATTAATATTTAATTTATTATTCACATGCTTAATAGGTGCAAATCTAACTTCTGCATAAACTACCCCTTCTTTTTCAAGTTTTAAAAATAAAGATCTACTAGCTTCTTTTAATCTTTCATAACTATTTAATAATTTACATGGAAGATCAAATTTTTCTAAATATTGACTTAAACTTCTACATTCTTTGTCTACCCTTAATTTTTCCAAAACTTCAGAAAAAGTATAATCATAGCCATCTTCTACTAACCATTTGTAAGCAAGTTCTAAATCAAGTGAACCATCTAAATGTATATGTAATACTATTTTTGGTATATCTATTATTTTCATAATTTACTCTCCTATAATCATAATTTCCTAACTATCATCTTATATTAATTATACTACTTATTGGTTTTATGTCAAATTTTTAAATGCTTTAATTTTACTTGATAATCTTACTCATACAAATCGTAATTGTTTTACTGATTTTTCTTTAAATAAGTTATATCTTTTTTTCTAATAATTAAAAGTATTAAAAGTATTAAAATGAAATTATTTTAAATTATTACTATTTTTTTAATTTTCGTAAAGCATATTGTATTTTTGGAGATTCATAATCAACTTTATAACCATTTCTTACTTGTTCTAATAATTTTCTTTTTTGTCTATTTAACTTAAAACTATCTATGGTTGCAACCTTCAAACCATACAAATTTTGCATTAAGTCTGGATCAAATATTGAATCATTTAATATTTCTAAAATTGCCATTTTCATCATACCTAGTTTTGAACTTATAAGTTTATATCTTTCTTCATCACTAATGTTACATAGAAACTCAAGACAACTACATAATGAAATAGCTTCTAATTCTTGCATAGCATCACTTGTACAAAATACATCAAAAGGAAAATTAGATTCTTTTACTTCAATTATTGTCTGTTTTGCATTATGTTGTCTTTTCTCTAACATATTCTTAATCGAAAGTAATAATTGCTTTTGATATTCGAGTTCAACACTACTTAATCTTTTACCTATATTTTTAATTTCAATTGCACATACTTTCCGAAAAAAAGGTGTTCCAAAATCTAATTTATTACATAAAAGTTTTTCACTAAATAATAAACCATTAGCATAGTAATTAGTATCTTCAGCATATAAAAAATAGGCTTCCATAAGTTGTTGCATATCTACATTTGGAGATATTAAATAATTATTAATATTAAGTCCTCTTTCTTTAATTATCTTATCATCAATATGTAAAAAATCATCATACTCACATCCAAAATTTCTTATTCTTTTTCTTAATTCAATCTCAGCACATTTTCTTAAAATATCAGTATTATTATTGTTTAAAATAATTAAAATTAAATTTGATATACAAAGATGTTTCAAATCTTTTATTTCCATTCCTATCAACTCCACTTTAATTTTAACATATTTTTTATTTTGTATCCTTTACTTTTTACATAAATTTACAATTGTTTAATGCAATCAGTGTTAGTGATATTAATGGCTACAACAAATTGTAATTTGTATTACTTTTTACTTGGTAAATCCTTGCAAGTATCTAATACTATATCTCTTAATGTTTCTTTGTTATCTACATCATCAACTAAATACATATTTTTAGCACCATCATAAGGTATTTGTTCTTGCATATTATATTTTTGGTTGCTATTTACTATTTTAACAAGTAATCTATCATCATATATTCCACCAAATAATATTCCATTATAATAAAGTAAATATTCTCCC
>CANRCN010000081.1 GCA_947629135.1 uncultured Bacilli bacterium
TGAAAATTCTATTGAATCTACTCTTATATATGCTGTTGATTCGAATGATAATGATGATGGTCTTTGGGGTGGTTATTCAAATAATGTTGCTTGGGGTGTTAGACCTGCTGTTGTTTTAAAATCTGATATTAGATTAGAACATTCAGGAACTAAAGAAGATCCGTTTACAATTAAAGCTGATAAAAGGAAAGGTTATGAAGATGAAAAATTAAATGAAAGATTAAGTGGCGAATATGTTAAAGTAGATAATAAAGTTTACAGAATAGTAGAAATCGAAAATGGGACAACAAAATTAACAAGTGTTGACTATGTAAGAGATAGTAGTAATGGCGACATTATTACTAAACAATATGGAGATTCTAATTCAATGCATAGTTATAATGAAATTGTAAACTCAAAAAATAATGACTACTGGGGAGCTTATTTAAATTCAACTTGGATAACACCTAATTTAAAAAAATATTTAGTGCCTGGAACTTATTATTTAGGCTTAACTATGATTATGAATGAAACTGGTGCTCATGCTTCAAGTTATAAAGGAACTATTTGTCAAGATATAGATACAGAAGCAACAACTAAAGAATGTGTTAAAACTTCAAGAACATGGACTGGTTTAGTTGGCTTACCAAGAATAGGGGAAATGTTTTCTTTTCCAATCGATGAAGATAGTAAAAATACTCCAAATATATATTTTATAACACCATATGAAGGTGCTGGAGTTTATGATGTTGGAGCTTATTTAGGTGGCAATGGTAATAGAGTAACTCCACAAGATTATAAATCTTCATATGCAGTAAGACCATCTATTAATTTAAATTCAAATGTAAAGATAGCAAGTGGCTTTGGAACTAAGCAAAGTCCCTATGAAATAAAATGTGATACTTGTAATGTTTCATAATAAGTGTCAAATTTACATAAAAATGTAGAATTTGAAAACAGATTAAATAGAGAAAGATTAAAAAATGCTTGCTATTTAAGAAATCTATGATATAATATTAGTAACGAGTGGGAGAAATCCTGCTCTTTAATTTAGTAAAGGAGGAGTAATGGAAGATAAAGTTAAAGAGTTACTTGAAGGTAAACTTGATGAATTAAATTTAGTTGTTGATTCAGTTGTACTTGAAAAAGAAAATAATAATTTATTTTTAAGAATATGTTTGGATTCTTCTGATATAATAGATTTAGATAGAATAGTTGCAGCTACTAATATTATAAATCCAATTATAGATGAAGCTGATTTAATTGAAGAAAAATATGTTCTTGAAGTATACGGAAAAAGTAAAGGAAGTGAGAAGGATGAATGCTAAAGAGTTTTTAAGTGCATTAGATAATATTGTCAAAGAAAAGAATATTGATAAAAGTGTTGTAATTGAAGCTATGCAAAATGGTCTTACAACAGCTTATAAGAAGAACTATGGAAAAAGTAATAGTAAGGTTTTAGTTAATCCTGATACAGGAGAAATTAAGGTTTATTCAACTATAACTGTTGTTCCTGATGAAAGAATTGAAGAAGATGAGGAAGGCAACAAGATAGTAAAAGAAGTTAATCCTGAAATTGAGATTAGTTTAACTGATGCTAAAAAAGTTAACAAAACATTAGAAATAGGAGATACTATTGATACTGAAATAATTCCAAAAGATGATTTTTCAAGAGTTGCAACCTCAACTGCTAAACAAGTTGTTATTCAAAAGATAAGAGAAGCAGAAAGAAGTAGTATTTTAAATGAGTTTGCAGATAAAGAAGGAGAATTATTACATGGAACAGTTGCTCTAGAAGATACTGATAATTATTATATTGATTTAGGTAGAAGTAACGGTATATTACCTAAGAGAGAAATTATTCCAGGAGAAACGATTGAAATGGGTTCTCAAATTAAAGTTTATGTAACTAAAGTTGATAATTCAGGAAGAAATTTAGTTATTAAATTAAGTAGAACACATTATGGTTTTGTAAAAAGATTATTTGAACTTGAAGTACCAGAATTTTCTGATGGAACTGTTTTAATGCACGCAGTTGCAAGAGAGGCTGGAGTTAGAAGTAAAGTTGCAGTTTATTCTGAAAACCCTAATTTTGATCCAATTGGAGCTTGTATTGGAGAAAAGGGTTCAAGAATTGCAAGTATAATTAAAGAGTTAAAAGGTGAAAAGATAGATTTAATTAAATATGATAAAGATCCTAAAATTTTCATTGAAAATGCTTTATCACCTGCTAAGAATTTAACAGTTTTGATAATGGATTCTAAGAAGAATGAAGCTATTGTTGTTGCCGATAAAGATAACTTCTCCCTTGCTATTGGTAAAAAAGGTATTAATGCCAAATTAGCTGGACGTCTTACTAAATATAAATTAGATATTAAGAATGTTGAAGATGCTTCTTTACTTGGAATAAAAATACAATAGGTGAAATATGAAAGTTAAAAAGATTCCTCTTAGAACTTGTGTTGTAACTCATGAAAAATTACCAAAGAAAGAATTACTTCGAATTGTAAGAACTCCTGAAGGAATGGTTGAAGCTGATTTAACTGGTAAAAAAAATGGACGAGGTGCATATATTAAAAATGATCTTGAAACTTTAGAAAAAGCTAAAAAGTCTAAGGTTTTAGAACGTCACCTGGAAGTAAGTATTGATGATAATACCTATGAAAGTATCAAAGATGTAATTATTAATAATAAATAAAAATAAAAAGAAAGAGGTGGAATATGAGTATATTAGAGTATGCATTAGATGTTAATAAAGAGGTTTCAGAAATTATTAGTCTATGTGAAACTTTAAATATTAAAAAGACCCATGAAGATGATATTTTGACAGATGATGAAATCATTATGTTGGATAATGAAATAGATTCTTTAAAAGAAAATGAAAATCCTGATTATGAAATTGATGAGGAGCTTGAAAGTAAAGTTGATAACTTAGTCAGTAAGATTGATATGGACCTTGATGATATGACTTCTAAAAAAGAAAAAGTCAAGAGTAGGGTTGAAAACAAAAATGAAGCTAAAATTAAGTTTCAAAAAGGAAGAAAAGAGATTTATAAACATCGTGATAAATTAATGGAAAATACGAACGATGATGATGTAATTGTTTATCATGAAAAGATGACTCCTGCATCTCTTGCAGGTTTACTTGGAGTAAGTGGAGCTGAGATTGTTAAAAAGTTATTTAATCTTGGAGTAATTGCTAATTTAAATCAAACTTTAAGTTTTGAAACTGTTGAATTATTATTACTTGATTATGATAAAAAATTAAAAAATGAAGAAAGTGTAGATAAGTCTAACTTTGAACAATATGAGATTGTTGATAAAGAAGAAGATTTACGTCCACGTCCTCCTGTTATTACTATTATGGGTCATGTTGATCATGGTAAAACGACTTTACTTGATACGATTAGAAAAACAAGTGTTGCTAGTGGTGAAGCAGGTGGAATTACTCAAGCAATTGGAGCTTATCAAGTTGATGTAAATGGTAAAAAAGTAACATTTATCGATACTCCAGGACATGAGGCTTTCACAAAGATGAGATCTCGTGGTGCAAGTATCACAGATATTGTTGTATTGATAGTTGCTGCTAATGATGGAGTAATGCCTCAAACTAAGGAAGCGATTGATCATGCTAAAGCTGCGGGTGTTCCAATTGTAGTTGCAGTTAATAAGATTGATTTACCAGAAGCTAATGTTGATAAAGTTTTAACTGAGTTAACTGAATATGGACTAGTTCCTGAAAAATTTGGAGGAGATGTTATTACTTGTAATATTTCAGCTAAAAAAGGTACAGGAGTTCCTGAACTTTTAGAGACTTTGTTATTAGTAAGTGAAATGGCAGAACTTAAAGCTAATCCTAATCGTTATGCAACTGGAACAGTCTTAGAAGCTCGAACTGACCAAAAGGTTGGAAGTGTTGTTTCGCTACTTGTTCAAAGTGGAACGTTAAGACTTGGAGATCCTGTTGTAATTGGAACAAGTTATGGTAAAATTAGGACTTTGAAAGATGATCGAGGTAATAATATTACAATGGCCTTACCATCAACACCAGTTGAAGTGACAGGTATTAATGATTTACCACTTGCAGGTGATAAATTCATGGCATTTGAAACAGAGAAAGAAGCAAGGACAATTTCTTTAGAGAGACAAACAAGAAGTAGAGAAGCTGATACTAATAAAGCTGGTATGAGTTTAGATGATTTATTTAGTATGGTTGAAGCTGGTGAAAAAGAAATTAATGTTGTTTTAAAATGTGATGTTAAAGGTAGTGAAGAAGCTGTTAAAGCATCTCTTGGTAAAATTAATGTCGAAGGAGTTTGGGTTAATGTTATTAGAAGTGGTGTAGGGGCAATTACTGAAAGTGATATTCTTTTAGCTGGAGCTTCAAATGCTATTATTATTGGATTTAATGTTAGACCAAATAGTAAAATATTAGATTTTGCTAAGGAAAAAAATGTAGAAATTCGTCTTTATGATATTATTTATAAAGTCGTTGAAGAAATGGAAGATGCTATTCGAGGAATGTTAGATCCAGTATATGAAGAAGTTACTTTAGGAGAAGCTGAAGTAAGACAAATATTCAAATTCTCAAAAATTGGTAATATCGCAGGTTCTCATGTAGTGAAAGGAATTATAAAAAATGGCAGTGATGCTAGAGTAGTTCGAGATGGTGTAGTTGTATATACTGGTAAGATTGGCTCTTTACAACATGAGAAAGATAGTGTTAAGGAAGTTAAAAATGGCTTTGATTGTGGAATTACAATTGAAGGATTCCAAGATATTAAAGAAGGAGATATCATTGAGGCCTTTGAGGAAGTTGAGGTTAAGAAGTAATGGATAAAGTTAAATTAGAACGTCTTAACAATGCTTTTATGGAACAACTTAATATAATATTTGGAACTGAAATTAAAAATCCTTTGTTAAAAAAAGTTGTTGTAACTGGATGCAGTATTACAAATGATTTGAGTTTTGCTAAAGTTTATTTCACTTGTTTTGATGAGGATAGAAAAGAAATATTAAAAGAATTAAAAGAAAGTGCTGGCTTTATTAGAGGTGAGATTTCTAAAAGAGTAGAAATTCGTCATACCCCAGAGTTGACTTTTGAATATGATGAATCACTTGAATATGCTAAAAGAATAGAAGATAAAATTAAAGAAATAAATGAATAAAGCTTGCATATTTAAAAAATATTTTATATAATTATAAAGAAAAAACGATGACGGGCTTGGAAACCTAACAGTTATATATTA
>CANRCN010000082.1 GCA_947629135.1 uncultured Bacilli bacterium
GAATTAATTATAATTTTAGTTAAACTATTTAAATTTTTCTTTGAATTAATATCAAAATCAAAGAAATTAGTATAAATTTCAATTTTACTAGTTAAATTAAGTTCATCATTATTATCATTGTAAAAATATAATTCATTAACATTTAAACCATTTTTTATTTCATATAGATTACTAATAAATCTATAAAACATTTTTTTATTTTCTATTTCAATAACTTGAATATTATCATTATTGAATTTAATATTATTTTCAAAATAGTTAACTTTTAAATTCATAATACTATCAACCTATCCTCATTATTAACAATTTTACTACTCCCCTCTCCTATTATATATTCAATTTTAGCATATTGTTTTTCAGTAATTGTTAATACTTGAATAATACCTTTTTTAGGAGATTTCTTTCTTAGTCTTTCTAATAAAAGATTTGCTTGAAGAGAATTTAAAACCATTTTTGAATAAACTGATTCTTGTAGCATTATAAATCCTTCATTTATTAAAAATTTTCTAAATAATAAATAATTTCTTTTATCTTTCATATACACATTAGGTAAATCAAAGAAAACAATTGTTCGCATTACTCTATCCCTCATATATAAAATCCTTATATTCTTTATTATCATCTAATACTTCTAAAGTGTTTTTAACATAAAACATTATTACATCTTTTAATGTATATTTTCTTTTGTTAAAGATAAATGTATCATTAAAAATATTGATTATTTCTAGTTTATAAGTAGTATCTAAAACTCTATCTTTATTTTGATATACAAAAGAATCAATTATTATTCTAAATGGTTCCATTAAATCACAGGAAAGATTATATGGATTAAATTCGTTTTTATGATGAATACCAAGTTGAGTTAAATAACCATTATTAACAATTTCTTTACTAATAGTTGAAAGTAATACAGCATATCCATAATTAAGAGCAATATCAATATTACTTCCATCACCTCTTGTGAACGTTTTTCCAAATAAAGCATTAAAATAAACTTTAGCAGCATGACCTTCCCTATTAGTTTTATCCCCTACTCCAACTTCTTTAATATAACTTTTAACTAAACTAGCTTGTTTACTTTTTACTTTGTTTAGCAAATTAGCTTGATTATTTATTTTATTTTTAACTATTAAACTCCAAATCTTATCTTTATCTTTTGTTGTCCATTTAGTCTGAGTTAAAATCTTTTTGCTAGAATTATGTCTTGAATAAAATGGTTGAAGTTCTCCAAATGGGTTATGTTTTTCATCACAGAATATTATATTAATTTTATTTTCAGCTAGTTCTTTTAATAGATAAGCAGAAATAGATATTGATATAGAATCTACTATTATAGTATCTATTTCAGATAAATGAATATAATTTTCATTTATATCTTGCTTAACAACTAAGAATCTATTTTTATAACTTATCTTTGCTTGTTTAGTTATAACTACTGTTCTAAAACTCATATCTTCTCTCTTTTAAACCAATTGGTGATTTTTTGATTATTATTGCAGATGATATAGTTCGAGAATGTTTTTTACCAAAAGCAGATGATGCATTTGAATCTAAAATTTTTAAATTGGCAGTGGCACTATTAAATTTTAATAACTTTAATAATTCTAATATAGCTTTTTCTTTTGTTTCAATATCCATGTTTAGAATCGTTTCTTCATTAATATAATCTTTTAATTCAGGAATTAAGTTTTGATATAATTTATAATTTGATTCAATTTTAGAAATAATATATAGTAAGAATTCATCTATTTGATTACTATATGGAATATCTTCGACTGATTTCTTTTTTCCATTAAATAATCTGTTTAAAGTATATTTCCATTTTATTTGATATTCTTTTTCTAATTTGAATTCTAAGGCATTACAAACTTCGACTTTATCTGTTGCACCAACTAAAGAACATATTTGTCCATCCCAATCAATAATTGAATAAAAAGGTATTTTATCGTGTATAATTTCTATAGTTGAATTATCTTCTAATTCTAATAAATCTTTTATATAATTCTTTTTAATTTCATCATTTTTTTGAATATCAATATAAATTGGAATACCAATCATTTTTTGTTCAACTTTGTCTTTCTTAGTATATTTAACAACAATAGCATAGCTTGGATTTAAACTTGTATAAGAACCATATAGTTTGGTATCTAATCCTTTCTTTAATGGTACTCCTTTCATACCCTTTTTATTTTTAGTTTGATTATAAAATTCTCCAGTTTTAATTTCAGTCTTTTTAACAACTTCTATATCATTTCTATATAGTGTATTTTCAATAGTATCAGTAAAATCTTTTATATTAATACCTACTTCACCAGTCTTTTTATCTACTGTAACATAATCTTGATTAATACTATTAACAAGATATCCATATCTTAATTCATCATATTTTTTAGCTTCAATTAATTTTTGAATCATTTCTTTTAATTCATATTTATTAATCTTAGTTTTTAAATATTTATCTTGGTAAATTCCAAGTACT
The DNA here is from genome assembly GCA_947629135.1 of uncultured Bacilli bacterium. Taxonomy (GTDB): domain Bacteria; phylum Bacillota_I; class Bacilli_A; order RF39; family UBA660; genus RUG591. Next base: position 2,480 of record CANRCN010000082.1, read on the forward strand.
ATTGCAAGATATGCATCATGAGCATGATGATAATCATTTAATTCTCTATACTTATATAATTCAAATCTTTCACGATAGTTATGAGAAATATTAGCTTTGATATAAATTATATGACTATTTTTGTATAAATTCTTTAATATATTAGCAACATGCTTTGTTATTTGTCTAGTTTCAACTAATTGTCTATTAATAAATCCTTCAATATCACGATTAGTGTATTCTGTCCTTATTAAATTATTATACTTTTTCTTTGTCATTAAGTTAATATCTTTTAAATGTTTCCACCATTTTCTTCTTTCAGGAGTATTGAATTCACTCGGTAATACTAAATTAGCTTTTTTATCTTGATTTTCATTTCTTAATACCAAGGCTTTGTTTTCAATCGAATCATCTTTTATTAAAGTTCTAGGCAAGATATGATCAACTTCATATTCATTTAATTTAGTTATATCAAGAGGTTTAGATGAATAAAGACTTTTTCCTTCTTGAAGAAAGTACAATAATAGTTTTTCAGTATCAATTTTTTCTTTATTTTTTAATTCGCCTTTTAAAATGTTATAATTATTAATTGTATTTTTGTTAGTATCATATATATTTAATAACATTTTCTTTCGATCAGGTACTCTTTCTTTTTTTTCATTTTCTCTTGCCATTTCAATTGAAATATTAGTTGGTTCGTATCCCATATAATCAGTTATTTCTTTTACTATTTTTAAAGATTGCCAAATTCCTTTTTTAACAGATGGACTGGTTGCTAATTCACTTACTAATGAATAATTTAATTCATCATTTTCTTCTTTATTATTAAATTCATTAATCATATCCCAAAAGGAATATTCTTTATTATTTAAAATTTGCATAAAGTTTTCTTTAGTATCTATCATTAAATCCATAATAGATTTTTTTATATTTGTTTCAGGATCTAAATAGTATTTAGTTTCTAATAATTTTCTAGATAAACTACTCCATCCTTTATAATTTTTAGATATGATTTTTTTAATTTTAGATTCTAACATTGGATATAATTCTAATATTTCCTCTTTTAAAATATCTTTATCTTCAAATATTGTAATTAATTCAATTATTTTATCAGCATCATCTATAGTTAAGTTTGTACCAGCAAATATTCCATTAGGACCAAAAAAATCGATATAAGATTGCATATTGTTAGCAAATTTTTTATCACTTGAATATCCATCAATAACTAAATCGGTTTTATCTTGATCAACGTACATAGATATTTCATCTTGACTACGTAAAAACTTTAGAAATTTAGTTTCAGTTAAAGATCCTTCAGTTTTTAAGAAAAATTCTTGATATATTTTTTCTATAAATTCTTGATTATTATTTAAACTTTGATTATTTATTTTTATTTGTTTTAATTCATTTAAAACTTTGAATCTTGAATAGAAAATTGAATTATTAGGCATGGCTTTTTCATCTAATATATAACTACAATGACCTATCATTCTTAAAATGAACTCTTTAGCTGTCTTTCTTTTATCTACTACTTCATTAAAATTAAAAGGTGTAATTTTTTCATCTGATTTTCTAATTAACCAAGCAAACTTACTTTGATCTTTAGATACTAATGGTCCAACGTAATAAGGTATTTTGAATTTTAATAAAGTTACAAGTTTTAATTCATTATTTATTTCATCTTTTAAAAATGGATAATATTGACCTTGATTTTCGATTATTTTTCTCAATTCAGCTTCATTTATTTGATAAGGATATCTACCATTTGATGTATCAGTTATTCTTGGCATGAAATTACCACCATCAATTTTTTCTACTATAGTAGTAATTATTTCTTCATTTTCAACACTTTTTATTTCTTCTAAGGCTTTTTTTATTTCGCTACCAAATTCAGCATAACTTAATTTATTCCTTATATATTTAGTATAGATACATAATTCTTCTTTTTTTGATGTTATGTTATCTTTGAAAAAGGTTTTAAATAGTTTAGGATTAATATGCATAATATTTTTTAATGTTTCTAAATCTTTATCATGTATATCGTAGTATCTAACCATTAATTTAGAAATAGAAGCTGTATCATCTCCTTTAAAAATAGTTTTTAATTGAACCATATCATATAAATCTTTTAGCTCATTTAAAACCTCTACCTCTTTACTTAACTCAGATTCAAGTTTATCTAAATTATCATCAAAATTAGATGCATTAAAATCTATTTTTTTAATTTCATCAAGCTCAATTGCAAATAAATTTTCTAAATTAATTGTATAACCAACTAAAGCATTTGCAAGTTCGGTACTTACTTTTTTTATAAATAAGTTTTGAAATATTTTTTCTAATTCTTTCTTTTTATCTCTTTTATTATCTATCATTAAAGTTGACTCTAATTCTTGAATATCTATAAGATCGATACTTGGTTCAGCTTTTGAAAAAATATCTTCACATGATTCAATTATACTATTTAAAACCTCGTATGCTTTTTCTTTAATATCCAATTTATCTATTTTAAAATTAGCCATATTATAATTAAAGTTACCACGATATTTAATAATATGATGAATTGCTAAATAAACTAATCTTATATCTTCTTTTTCAGAAGATGTAAGTAATTTATTTCTTAAATGATAAATAGTTGGATATTTATTTTGATAATTTTTCATTTCTTCTTTTTCTTCT
>CANRCN010000083.1 GCA_947629135.1 uncultured Bacilli bacterium
TCCAAGGGCTGGTTTACCCCAAGGTGTAACTGGTCCTTTACGACCAACTGGTGCTCTTCCTTCTCCACCACCATGTGGGTGATCATTAGGGTTCATAACTGAACCACGAACAGTTGGACGAATACCTAAATGTCTTGTTCTTCCTGCTTTTCCTAAGCTTACTAATTCATAATCAGCATTTCCAACTTCTCCAATTGTTGCCATACAAGTTCCAAGTATCATTCTTTGTTCACCACTTGAAAGTCTTACCATAACGTATTTACCTTCACGTCCTAAAATTTGAGCACTACTTCCAGCACTTCTAGCTAAGGCTCCACCTTTTTTAGGTTTAAGTTCAATATTATGAATTACAGTACCAACTGGAATATTTGCAATTGGTAAAGCATTTCCAATTTTGATATCTACGTTTTCTCCACTTATAATTCTATCTCCAACTTTTAAATCTTTTGGAGCAATTATATATCTCTTTTCACCATCAACATAGTTGATTAAAGCGATATTAGCACTTCTGTTTGGATCGTATTCAACACTTGCAACAACACCTTCGATATCGAATTTATTTCTCTTGAAATCAATAATTCTGTATTTTCTTTTTTCTCCACCACCATGATGTCTTACAGTAATTCTTCCTTGGTTATTACGACCACCTTTTTTCTTCATTGTAACTGTTAGACTCTTTTCAGGAGTACTCTTGGTAATTTCTTCATTTACTAAAGTACTCATCTTTCGTCTAGCATTAGTTGTTGGTTTAAAATTCTTAATTGCCATGAGACCCTCCTTCTAGTTTAGCTCAATCGTCTCTCCAGGTTTTAAAGTAACGATTGCTTTCTTGCATCTATTACTAAGTCCTGTATAACGACCTACTCTTTTTTTCTTTACTTTCATATTTAAAGTTCTAACTTCAACTACATGCACTTTAAATATTTTTTCAACGGCAGCCTTAATTTCTGTTTTAGTAGCTTTAGGTTCAACCTTAAATTCATATTGATTTAAAGATTGTCTATCATTTGACTTTTCAGTAACTAAAGGTGCCTTTATAATTTCTAAATATTTTGTATCCATTATTTTAATGCCTCCTCAATACTTTTTAAAGCAGCACTTTCAAGAAGTAGATAATCAGCATTTAAAATATCTAAAACGTTTAATTCATAAGGTTCCATAATTAGAACGTTTTGTAAATTACGACTTGCAAGAATAACATTTTCAGTTAACTCATCCATAACGATAAGAACTTTCTTTTCAGTTAATTCAAGACTATCTAGTAATTTAAGCATTTCTTTTGTTTTAGGAACATTTACTTCTATCTTATCAACAACAATAATTTCTTTATCTTTGTTTTTATAAGTTAAAGCTGATTTTAATGCTAATTGTCTTTCTTTACGATTCATCTTTATTTTGTAATCACGTGGTACAGGTCCTAAAGCGATTCCGCCACCTCTCCATTGTGGAGCTCTAATTGATCCTTGACGAGCACGTCCAGTTCCTTTTTGTCTCCAAGGTTTTCTTCCACCACCTGATACTTCACTTCTTGTTTTAACTTTATAAGTTCCTTGTCTTAGACCACATCTCGCTACGTTAATTGCATCTCTTAATACATTATCGTTAGGAGTAATGTCAAAGACTTCTTTACTTAATTTTACGTCATTAACTCTTTCCATTTTAATCCTCCTCTCTAATAGATAAACTATTCTTGTTCTACTTTCTCAGAAGGAGTCTCTGTTACCTCTTCAGTTTCTTCTTTAACTTCTTCATTTGTATCTTCTACTACTTCTTCATTTTTTTCTTCAGCAGCTTCTACCTCATAGAACATTAATTCTTCTTGTTGGTTTATCTTATTAGGATTTTTAACAGCCGTTTTAATAATCACTAATGATTTCTTTGGCCCTGGAACATTTCCTTTAATTAATATTAAATTATTTTCTAAATCAACTTTAACTACTTCAAGATTTTGAACAGTTGTTAATTCATGTCCCATGTGTCCTGGTAATTTTTTACCTTTTAGAACGTGCATTGGAAGAAGTGTTCCTAGTGATCCTACACCTCTATGATATTGACTACCATGTCCCATAGGTCCTCTAGTTTGGTTATAACGTTTAATAACACCTTGGAATCCCTTACCTTTTGAAATTCCTGAAACGTCAACCATTTCTCCTTCTTGGAATATACTAGCATCAACTTTTTGTCCTAAAGTATATTCACTTACATTAACTCCCCTTATTTCTTTTAAGAAGCGCTTAGGTTCTGAACCAGATTTTTTTAGATGTCCTAATTCAGGCTTATTTAAACTTTTTTCTTTAACTGTGAAACTTCCAAGTTGGATTGCTTCATATCCATCTTTTTCTAAAGTTTTGATTTGTGTTACAACATTTGGTTCTACTTCAATTACTGTAACTGGAACTAATTTTCCACTTTTTGTAAAAACTTGGGTCATTCCAATCTTTTTACCTAAGATTCCTTTCATTTTTCTTTTCCTCTCTTTCTAATTATTTATTTTGTTTGATATCGATATCAACTCCACTTGGTAAATCAAGATGAGTTAAAGCATCAATAATTTCCTTACTAGGATTTTTGATATCAATAAGTCTCTTATGTGTTCTCATTTCGAATTGTTCACGTGAATCTTTATCCTTATGAACAGCTCTTAAGATTGTAAACTTTTCAATTTCAGTTGGAAGTGGTACAGGTCCACTTACTTCTCCACCTGATCTCTTAACAGTTTCAACTATCTTTGTACAAGCATTATCAAGTATACGATGATCATATGCTTTCAATCTAATGCGAACTATTTGTTTTGACATATAGTTGTCACTCCTTTCGTCTATATCTTGCATAGGCTTGCTCCGTGTAAATAACCCGACAACGTGTCCACGTGTGTCGACAACCTCACACATCTTCGCTCACAAATACGATTAGTATTTTACCACAATGAATTCAAGTAAGTCAAGCATTTTTTACTATTTTTACAATATTTTTTCAATACTTACCTTACCTTCTTTCAATTAAATGATATTTCTTTTTATTATATGACAAATCTAATTAGATATCATCCCAAATTATCATTATAAAAGACTAGCTTTAAACTAGCCTTTCAAAAGATATAATTTAATTTCTAAACCCCTTTTCATATAGTTTCTTTTTTATTATCATTTCTAATTCATAACCACTATATTTAAGACTATACTTTTCTCTTAATTTCTTCTCTTCTTTTTCTTTTAAACTATCCTCTTCAATCCTAACATTATCTAAACAATTATAAATATCTTCTCTTAAATATCCTAAATTAACTAAAGATAAAATCATCTTATTCTTAAATACATATAAGCTCTTATTATTACTCTTTAATTGCTTATTTATATATTTATTAATTTTTTCTTTAATTAACTCCTTGTCAAAGCATTCCAACTCTTCATCAATTACTTCTTCACTAAACCCTAGTTTAATAAGTTCTTGTTTAATCTTAATTGGTCCATCCAAACTTAAATAAATCCGATCATGAATAAAACTTTTTATATATAATTCATTATTTAAAAATCCATCTTCTTTTAACTTATTAATTATTTCTTCTTTTTCTCTATCATCAACATCATATTTATCTAAATATTTCTTAATCTCAACTTCAGATCTTAATTTCTTATTAATATATCCTAATACCTTATCATATAATTCATATTTATTATTATAACTAATAACACTAGATAAATCCTTAACCTCTCCTTTTAATAATAAATCAAATTTTAATATAACATCTTCATATAAAACTAAATTCTTACCATTATCAAAATAAACTCGATATTTATTTTTACCTGATTTTACATATTTTACTATTTTCATAATTCCTTATAATTAAAATTAGAAGTTCTAATAAGTCTATTCATAATAGCAAGACCTAAACCTTCTTTTTTTACTCCTTCTATTATTATTAAATCTCCATTTAACTTATCACATTCTCTTAATTTAGAAAAAATGTTATGAGCTATTTCTTCTAAAGAATTTCCATAATTTACATATTTATAACAATTAATATCATTTAATTTATCACTACCAAGAATTATTGTTTTATCAACTAAATTATCTTTAATAATTTTTTTTAATTTATTAATATCATCAGAATATACTAATAAACATTTGGTTTTAGGTGCATAATGTTTATATAACATTCCAGGACTTTCTACCTTCTCTGTTTCTTTTATTTCACTTAACACATGACTTGAAACATTACAAACACCAATTACTTCTTCTATATCTTCTTTGGTAATAAAACCTGGTCTTAAAATCGTTGGAATATTATCTATTACTTTAACAACAGTTGATTCAAGACCTATTTTAGACTCTCCTCCATCAATTATATAATTAACTTTTCCTTCAAATTCATCTTTAATATCAGATACCTTCGTTCCACTTGGTCTGCTTGATATATTAGCACTAGGGGCAGCAATTGGAACTTTAACATATTCTAAAAAACGATTAGCAATTGGATTAATAGGTATTCTAATTCCAACCGTATCTAAATTAGCTGTAACACAGTTTGGAATAATATCTTTCTTTTTTAAAACTATTGTAAATGGGCCTGGCATAAATGCATCAATTAATCTTTGTTCTATTTCATTACTGACATAAGCATATTTTTTAATTTCACTTTTATCTTTTAAATGTACTATTAAAGGATTATTTAAAGCTCTTGTTTTAACTTCAAATATTTTATTAACCGAAGAACTTCTTAAAGCATTAGCACCTATTCCATAAACCGTTTCAGTTGGAAATATTACTAAATTATCTTTATCAATTTCTTTCTTGATTTTTTCTAAATTATCTTCAAGATTTTCTATTACTTCCATCAATCATCTTGTCCTTTCGTTTTCTTATGTAAATAATCCTTATCTCCATAATAATTTTTAATAAATTCTTCTCTATATTCTAATATATTATCATTTTTTATACACTCTCTTAAATCTTCTGTTATTCTTGTTAAAAATCTTAAGTTATGAATAGATAATAACCTTGCTCCCAACATCTCATCAAGAGTTATTAAATGTCTAATGTAGGCTTTCGTGAAATTCTTACAAGCATAACAATCACACCCATCTTCAATTGGAGTAAAATCTTCTTTATATTTAGCATTTT
>CANRCN010000084.1 GCA_947629135.1 uncultured Bacilli bacterium
GAATTACACCTGAAATTCAAAATGGTACATTACATGAAGCGCATGCAATTGGTTCATTCGATGGAGCAACCCCAATGCAAATGGCTGGAGCTTATCAAATATTCTCAAATGGAGGATATTATACAGAACCTTATCTTGTTTCAAAAATCATTCTAAGATCAACTGGAGAAGAAATAAATGCTGATGTTGAAACTAAACAAATTATAAGTGACTCCACTGCTTACATGATATCTGATGTTCTAAAAGGTGTTGTTACTTATAGAATGCGTGGAGCTAGATATCAAATAACTGATAACTTTGCTGCTAAAACTGGTACAACTAATTATGATTCAGCTTTATGGAAAAAATATCCAAATCTTGCAAGTGATGCTGTTCGTGATTGTTGGGTAATGGGATTTACCAATAAAACCGTTGTTTCACTTTGGTACGGATATAAAGAATTAGATCCACAACATCTAGATCGAGTTCTTCACTGGACTCCAGCTACTATTCAAAGAGAAATTTTATTCAATGCTTTGGCCAATGCAGCCTTTGATCATGATGGTACAGATTTTGAAATGCCAAGTAGTGTTGTTAAATTAGGTGTTGAAGCTGGTTCTAATCCACCAATGTTGCCAAGTAGTAACACTCCAAGTAATAAAATAGTCTATGAATTATTTAAAAAAGGAACTGAACCAACTGAAACTTCAAATGCTTATTCAAAACTTGATGCTCCTACTAACTTTACAGTTAACTATAGTAATAATAAAGTTAAATTATCTTGGGATAAAGTACTTGATCCAGGATACTTATCAAATGGTGTTTTAGGATATTATATTTACTTCAATGATAAAGAAATTGCTTTCACAACTAAAACTTCATATACAATTGATGATCTTGATTCTTATTTAGGTAAATATACAATTAGAACTGGTTATAAAAATACAAGTAACAGTATGTCTAATCCTGTAAGTAAAATATTATCTAATGAAAAATCATATACAGTATCATTTAATGGTAATGCTAAAACTTATATAAACGTAGGTGAAGGAATTGAAAAATCTTTATATGATGGAACTTCGGTTGTATTAAAAGAAGAAGGAAAAAAAGTTAGTAGCTTTAATGTTAAAGTAACAATAATCAATAGTGCTGGTGAAATCGTAAATGTTCCAAATAGTAACTCTGCTGAAACTTACACAATTACTTATACAGTTACTTATAAAGGCTATACTGGAACAACATCTAACACCATTGTAATTAAAGGAAGTAGTTCAACTACTCCTGATACAAATGATTAAAAAAAATACGAGTTTAAAGCTCGTATTTTTTAATCAAAAGTTATATTTTTAATTCTACCTTCTTTTAAGTCATTTATAATGATATTATAAACTTTCAAATAATCTATTTTACCTTCCTTTTTAAAGGAATTACTATTTTTAGCAATTTCATTAAAAATTGTTTCTAAATCAAAATTTTCTATTTCTAACTTATACCTTTCTTTTAAAATATTAGGATATTTCTCATATAAAGTCTTTATAATATAACTTGCTATTTCTTCTTTGTCCAAAATATCTTCATTAATAGAAGTTAAACTAGCAAGATTAAGACCTACTTCTCGAGATTCAATTTTAGGATATAGTATACCTGGAGTATCCATAAGTTCAATCGTTTCCCCTACTCGAACCCAACTAATAGCTTTAGTAACTCCTGCTCGATTACCAGTTTTTAAAGCATTTCTTTTACTAATTCTATTTATTAAAGTACTTTTCCCTACATTAGGAGCTCCAACCACCAAAGCTCTGTAAAGTCTTGGCTTTAATCCTTTATTTTTTCTATTAATATTAATATCTTTCAAAATATCATTAGTTAAATTAATTAAACTCTTAATATCATTATTAGAAGCATTTTTTAAATCAAATACTAAAACCTGATATTTATTTTTATATTCAAGTAATATTTCATCAGTTCTTGCTTTATCACATAAATCATACTTTGTAACAATAATTATTCTTTTTTTATCTTTAATCAAATCATCTAAATCAATTATTCTTGATGAAATAGGCATTCTTGCATCAATTACTTCATATATAATATCAATCAAATCTAATTTTTCTCTTATTTCTCTTTTAGCCTTTTGCATATGACCTGGGAACCAGTTGATGTTTGTTTTGTTTTCATTCATTTTTATCACCACTACTTTAACTTTCTTTTATTAATAAATCAAAAATCTGATTTATATAATTTATCTTGTTTAACTCTATATTTTTCAAATTCTTTTTTAATTTTTCTAAATTCGTCAAATTTGACAACTTTAAAATTCATAAATAATAGAACCATTCTTAGCATCTTTCTGATTTAGTAAAACTTTAACTTCAAGAGAACTAGGTATAATATCAAAAGCATTTCTTTGATTCATATAAGTAATTGTTTCTTTCATATTTTCAAAATGAAAATAAAAGCATAAAGAATCATTCGTTATTCTTTTTACATAAAAATTAGTAGGCCAAATTAATGCTGATTCATTATTCTCTGATAATGTATATTCATTAAAATTAATCTCTACTTTTTCCCCTGTTTTTATATTATCTATTTCTTTCCAATTATAATATATAAGAACTCTGAAACAATAGATACCAGATTTATCAATAATTCTTAAATCACTTTCGTCTAATTCAATTTTACTTATACCAATATTGATACCATTTAGAATCATCATATTATTTTCCATTTGAACCACTGCTTTCTTTAAGATATTTTTTATTATATTACAAATCTATAATTTTCACAAATTTAATTTTTTGAATAAGCTGAATTTTTACCAAGTTCACCATTAACAATATTATCATTCATTATCTATTAAATCATTTATATTATAACCTAATTCCTTTAACATATTATATAAGATACTTGGAGAAATTCCTAATAAAGTATTATAATCTCCATCAATCTTTTCTATAAATAAAGAGGCTTTACCTAAAGGAACATATCCACAACATTTAAATATTTTTTCCTCATTATCAACATACCACTTAATTTCATTATCATCTATATCTTTGAAATAAATATCAACTTTAGAAGATTTAGATATAGTTTTATTACTATATAAATCTATTATAGAAATACCTGTATAAGCACTATTAACTCCACCTGATAATTCCTTTAAATTATTATAAGCCTCTTCCTTAGATTTTGGTTTTTCATACTTTTTATTATTAGCAAATATTATTGTATCAGCTGCAATAATGATGGCTTTATCTTTAACTTTTTTTCTAACTTCAAGTGCTTTCTTTAAAGATATATCCATAACATACTTATCTGGTTTTATATATTTACTTTCTTCTTCAATATCACTTACCATAACTTCATACTTTAATCCAATCATCTTAAATATATCTTGTCTTTGCTTTGAAGAAGATGCTAAAATTATTTTCATTTTATCACTTCCTTTTATTATTCACTTTCTTTCCTATATCTTATTAAAGATATACTACTTGATGCTATTTCTAAAACATTTCCTATAATTGTAACATATGCACCTACTATATAATTATAATATATCCATATAAATGCTGCAAGTAAAACAACTATTCTAATCCATTTAGATTTTTTTAAATATGATGCTATTGTATAAAACATAGTAATTATAATAGGAATTAAAGATAAATAACCATTATAAGTAATAATACCAAGTATTAATAATAAAGAAATAAAACCAATTAACCAAACTTTTGGAACTTTTCTTCTTTCTTTCTTTTTCGTATAAAATAAATAGCATCTAACAGTTGATACAAAGTTCATCGCACTTGCACTTAAAACACCTAATAATAAATATTCAATAGCATAAAAAAGATTAGCAAACATTTGCAAGTAAATAATTTTATATTGTCTTTTTTCTTGTAAGCTAATAATCCAAAAGAAAATAGCTACTAATCCAAATAAAATTATAATTATGTTTAATATCATAAGACCTCCTATTAATTATATCTGTTATTATTATAATATATAGATACTTTAAGTTCAAGAAAAAACACATACTATGTGTTTATTTTTTATTACCAAATCTATTTAATGGAAAGATTACTAAAGATGATTTACCTAGAATATCTTTTCTTTTAATTAAACCAATTATTCTTGAATCATATGAAACTCCTCTGTTGTCACCTACTACAAAATAATAATCATCTGGTATTACTTCTTCTAACTTAAAATCTTCTGTTTTACCATGATTAAAATCTTCTTTAATATATTTGTCATTTATATATAATTTATTATCTTTAAATTCAACTTTTTCACCAGGTAAACCAATTACTCTTTTGATAATAAATTCATCTTCATATTTAATAACCACGATTTGAAATCTTTTAATATCTGTAAATCGATAACTAATCTTATCTAGTAGCATAATATCTTTATCTTTTAAAGTATTTTCCATACTTTCTCCATTTACCCTTATGGGTGTAATAACAAATTCTTTAATCAATAAAACTACTACTATTATAATAACATAGCTTAAAATACCTTTAAATGTAATCCAAAAATCTTTTTTATCTTCCATATAAAACAAATAGGGCAAGTTAAACCTTACCCTATCTCCCCTTTCTTAATTATTCAGCTTCTTTTTCTACTTCAGCTTTAGCTTCTTCAACTTTAGCTGCTCCACGTCCACGTTCTTTAATTCTAGGTTGACTTACTAATTTCTTTAAGTAATTTAACTTAGCACGTCTTACTTTACCATGTCTCATAACAACGATACCAGCTAATTTTGGTGAATGAACTGGGAAAGTTCTCTCAACTCCAACACCATAAGAAATTTTTCTAACTGTAAAAGTCTCACTTACACCTGAACCATGTCTTTTAACAACAATACCTTCAAATGCTTGAATTCTTTCTCTTTTTCCCTCGATGATCTTAACATCAACTCTAACAGTATCACCTACACGAAATTCTGGAACGTTAGGGTTTAACTGTGACGCTGTAATCTTATCAATTACGTTCATTTTAAATCTTCCTTTCTAATCGTGATTATACAAAAAATATACTTGCAGCGAATCACATTAAAGAATATACCATATTTTTACTAAAAATGCAAACATTT
>CANRCN010000085.1 GCA_947629135.1 uncultured Bacilli bacterium
TAACATTCCTTTCTTTTTTACATAAAATATCTTGGAAAGGAGTATTTTATGTATACTAATTATAATATACCACAAAATAGATATTATAAACCAACAAATTTTAAAAATCAATCAAATTACTCTCAAAATTATCCAACTTCAATGACAACTACTTACCAAAATGGTGATAGATTCATTGGAGGTGGTTTTTTAGCACCATTTCTTTTAGGTGGAGTTGGAGGTTATTTAATTGGAAGACCAAATTATAATAATCAAGGCCCTATCCCTGTTTACTTCCCAAATGGAGGTCCTGGTCCTTACCCTTATCCACCTTATTCTAACACTAATATTTATTATTAAACAAAAAAATTACTAAATCTAGTTAATAGAGATAGTAATTTTTATTTCATAGTACCTTTCTTTTTAACAAAAGCAACATATGTATTATTAATTGTTCTTTGATAAAGGTTTCCTGAAATTAATTCTTGAAATCTTTTTAATTGATTAAGCTTATAATCCAAATTTTTATCCCCAATATATCCATACATTCCAAGTAAGATATTAAACCCTGCATCACTTAATAAATGTAAACTAGAACTTGATTTTTTAAAATTATAAGGATTAGAAGTAACACAATAAGATGTATTACTTTTAGGAATTCTTAAACTTTTAACAGGAGATTCAATTATAATATCATCTAAATTCTTTTTTAAGTTTCCTCTTATAATCTCTCTCTTATCTTCTTTATTAGTATATATATCTTTAAATGTATCAACATATTTTGTTAATAAAATATATTTACTATCAATATTAGATATACTATCTATATTGCCTTTATCAAGTTCCAAAACAATATTATTCAATCCTATTGCTTCTTCTAAACACTTTTTATAAACTTCTAAATAGTATTTTTGTTCCTCAAGCCAGCTCAAATACCCATCATTAAACATATTACTAGATAATTCAATTCCTTTACTTGCTTGATATTCTTTAAACAAATTCTCTAAGTACTGCAAAGTTGTTGTATTCAAATAAGCCTCCTTTATAAACTTTTCTTAAATACTTTACTTGCTAATTCTTCATCAACTTCCATATAGTTATCTGATTTAATTCCATGACTTCTATCATATCTATTTAATTCATCAACATAATCTAACCATTCAGGTTGAATTGATGTAATCATTCTTTCAAAATTAAATAATGTGTAAGCTTCTTCCTCCTCTTTGGTTAATCTACTACAAAGATAAGGATATCCATCTGGTAAAAATTTAACTGAAAATCCTCCTAATTTCATCCATAACTTACGAACTCGATCACTATTTTCATATAAAGTACATCTTGAAAACTCTTCACGAGTTAGCTCTAATGTTTTAATTAATTTAATAGCTTTATTACTCATTTCTCTTTCTATATTTTCAGCATAATCTTCTTCATAAAAACGAACTGGAATTATAGCATCTAAAGCTGGTGCATAGTCATAATAAGTTCTAAACTTAACAATAGATTCTTCTTCAGGATTATAATGTGTTAATAAAATATTAAAAGTAACTGGTTCTAAAGAAACATCATATCCACTTTTAAATAAAGAAAATAATTCATATACCTTATCAGTATTAGATTCCTTAGTTAATTCCCTTAAATATTCAATTGTATTAGGAAACAAATTACAAGGTCTATGAATACTTTGATAATCAATTCTTTTTTCGCCTTCTCTTCTTTGTTCTAACACTTCATCTAAATTTTTATAAAAATCTTCAACAAAAGCTCTTTTTTCTTTACCAGGAAGTAGTTTTATTTCCCTATCAAAATACTCTTGAGTAACTCTATAATCGATTTCTTTTAAATTTTCTTGAATAAGAGGCTCTGTTTTATTTAAAGTATCATCAATATCAATCGCTCTTATAACAAAAGGAATTCCCATTAATCTACATAAAGCAATCTTAATCATTACTTCTTCTATTTTTAACTTATTAAAATTTATTAAATTACCATCTGGTAAATTTTTAAATTCTTCTCTAGTTAAATTATAATAATCAGACATATATAACCCTTCTTTCTATTTTATGACTCTCAAAAAAAAATATACCAAATTGCTACCATTTTGGGAGTAAGTTTCTAAATTATATCATTTTTTTCTTTATTTGTCAAGATTGATGAAGCATTTTTGCATAAAAAAACAGTTACTTATAACTGTATTTCCATTATTCAAGTTCGCAACTAGAAGTCGCATTTAAAGTTATATCAGCTCTTTTTCCATCTAAATAAGCATAGAACCCTGCAGTTGCAATCATAGCAGCATTATCAGTTGCATATTTAATGCTTGGAAAAGTATAATTAATATTATTCTCTTCACACAATTCCGTAAATTTATTTCTAATTCCAGAGTTAGCTGCAACTCCTCCAGCTAAAATTAAATTATGAACATTATAATCTTTTAAAGCTTTCATAGTTTTTTTAGTTAAAGATTTAATTACAACATCTTGAAAAGAACAAGCTAAATTTTCTTTATTAATTAAATTTCCTCTTTGTTCCTCATTATGAACAAGATTTATAACTGCACTTTTAAGTCCACTAAAACTAAAGTTATAAGAATCATCATTTAAAGGAATTGGTAATTCATAAGTATTTTTACCTAAACTTGCCAATTTATCAATCTTAGGTCCTCCAGGATACTCAATATTTAAAACTTTAGCAACTTTGTCATAGCATTCTCCAACAGCATCATCTAAAGTTGATCCTAATTTTTTGAATGAATAATCTTTTTCCATATAAATAAGTTCTGTGTGACCTCCACTTATAACTAAAGCAATTAAAGGAAATTCTAGTCTTTTTACTAAATTATTAGCATAAATATGACCAGCAATATGATGAACAGGAATAAGCGGTTTTTTATATAAATAAGCTAAAGTTTTAGCACATTCAACTCCAACTAATAAACTACCTATTAAACCTGGACCATAAGTAACGGCAATTGCAGTAATATCATCAATGGTCATATTAGCTTCACTTAAACATTCATCTAAAACAAACGTAATATTCTTAATATGAGCTCTACTAGCAATCTCTGGTACTACTCCTCCGTATTGCTTATGAATATCAATCTGAGTAGAAATAACCGTACTAATTTCTTCTACTCCATTTTTTACAATTGAAAAACTAGTTTCATCACAACTAGATTCAATTCCCAGTATATAAATATCTTTCATTTACATCATCTCTTTTTCCATCAATAAAGCATTTACTCCATTATAATAATTTTTTCTAATTGATACCTTTTTAAAACCATATTTTAAATATAAATAAATAGCTTTTTCATTATTTTCTTTTACTTCTAAAGTAATATTTAAAAGATTATTCTCTTTAGATAAATTAATTAGTCTTTCAATTAAACTACTTCCAATATGTTTATTTTGAAATTCATCTAAAACATTAAAGTTAACAATTTCTATTCTATCATATATTAAATAATAATTTAAAAATCCAACTACTTTATTATCAATTAAATAAACTAAATATTTTGTATAAGGATTATTTTTAAAATCATCAAGGACTCCTACTTTAAATATTTCTTTAAATTTATTTTCCAAATCTTCAATTATTTCTTTATTATTTTTAGTTAATTCAATTATCATAATGAATACCTTTTAAATTTTCTTCTGCTTCTGTTAACTTTAAATATTCTGGTTCAATAGCATGAGGACTAATTGGAGCTCTATCTTTAACTATATTTATTATTTGTAAAAAGTCTGGTTCATATTCTTGAACTTTTAACTCTTTAAATTTAGAAGAATCTCCTACAAATACATATTCTTTATTTAATTTAGTTAAATATTCCTGTAAATCACTTAATTTTATATATTGATTTTCCAAAATATTTAATGAATTTTCATAGACTCCAGCAAAGACAAAACCACGTCTTGCATCAATAAGTGGCACAATTACTTTTTTTGAATCTAAGCTATAAGCCATAGCTTCTAAACTTGTAATACTAATTATATCTTTTTTTAAAGTATAAGCCATAATTTTAGCAAATGTCATACCAATCCTAATGCCAGTATATGAACCTGGTCCTGCTACAACAATTATCTTATCAATATCTAAAGGCTCTAAATTAGCCATTTTAAATAATTCAGCAATTTCTTGTAAGGCATACTTAGACATTTCACTTCCAAGTTTTTTCTTAATCTCAAAACACTTTTCTTCTTTTAAAATAGCTATATATAGATAACTTGAAGATGTATCTATATAGAAAATTTTCATGAAATTACTCCACAAATATCCTCATAAATTTTACCATAAGGAATAAGTTTTAAAATTCTTGTATTCTCATCAATTACTTTGATTTTTATTTCTAACCTCTCTTCAGGTAATTTATCTCTTATCATATCAGCCCATTCAATAATGGTTACTCCACCTTTATCAAAATAATCTTCAATTCCTATATCTTCATGTGAATCTTCTAATCTATAAACATCCATATGATATAAAGGAAGTTCTCCACTAGAATATTCTTTTATAATATTAAAAGTTGGGGATGTTATTTCTTCATCAATTCCCGTTGCCTTAGCAAATGCCTTGGTAAATACAGTTTTACCACTTCCCAAATCTCCCATTAAACAAATTACCATATTAGGAAACTTTTCAGATTCCAAATTTTCAGCAATAGTTGCTGTATCTCTTTCATTATAAGATGTAATTTTATATTCCATTTCAATCACCACTATCATTATACAAAAAAAAAATATTATAGACAACCTATTTTTTGTATATTTACATCAAAAAGACACTTTATTTTTTTATTTTATCATTTTTTATTTTTAATATTTTTTTTTAAATTACCAATAATATAAGCAAATTGTATAAAATTAATAAATGAAAAACTTTACAATAAATAGACATTTATTAATAAAAAAGCAAAAAAAAAATCTTAGCGATTTCCTATTTTAGCATTAACAACTATCGTCGGCGTTGAAGAGCTTAACTTCTGTGTTCGGGATGGGAACAGGTGTACCCTCTTCGCTATAATCACTAAGAAAATATATTTTGA
>CANRCN010000086.1 GCA_947629135.1 uncultured Bacilli bacterium
CGGTTATGAGCCGATTGCTCTAACCAACTGAGCTAAGGGTCCAATAAACATTTGCTAATTTATAATATCACAATTAATTCATTAAATCAACATTTTTTTTAAATTTTTTATCATCTTTTAATTTTAAAAGGGCAAATTTCCTTGGACTTATCTTATTCTTTTCTTCGATACTCATATCTGATAAGTATTTATTGTTATATAAAAAGATACTATCAAATCCAAATCCTTGTCCAATTTTTTCATCTTTAGCAATTTCTCCTTTTAAACGATATTCATTTGTTATTAAATTAATTCCATCAAAATAAGCAACTGAACAAGTAAAATAACAAGTTCTATCGTTTTTATCTTTCATCATTTCAAGTATAGCTTGATTTCTTTCATGATCTGTTTTATTTTCACCTAAGAAACGATGAGTTAAAATTCCAGGAAAATTGTTTAAAGCTTCAATTTCTAAACCACTATCATCAGCAATAGTTGGAATATTAGTTATTTTGTAAACTTCTTTAGCCTTTAAAATAGCATTTTCTAAAAAAGTTTTACCTGTCTCTTCTATTTCAATATTTTTATTTATATCTTTTAAAGACATAATTTTACATTTTAATATTTCTTGAACGTCTAAAACTTTACCTAAATTAGTACTAGCAAATAACATTTCAATCACCATTAACATTTTAAAATAAGAATTATTATTTGTCAAATAAAAAGAATTATAGTATTATTAATTAGTAATGATTATAGAAATATTTTAAGAAATAGTTTACAATTAATTTTAGAAATAATATAATTAAATAGAAAAGGTGATTATATGTTTGAAAATAAAAAAATATTAATTTTAGGAATGGCCAGGAGTGGATATGCTTGTGCTAAGGTTTTAAGATTTTTAAATTCTCAAGTAATTTTGAATGATATTAAAGAGGAAAAGAAAATTGATAGACAACAGGTCTTAAAATTAAAAAGACTTGGAGTTCAAGTAATTTTAGGTAAACATCCTGAAGATTTACTTGATAGTAGTTTTGATTATTTAGTAAAAAATCCAGGAATTAGAAATGATCATATATATGTTAAGAAAGCTGAAAGCCTCGGAATTCCTGTTATAAACGAGGTAGAAGTTGCTTATAATTTGTTACCTAAGAATGTTAATATAATTGCTATAACAGGTACTAATGGAAAGACAACAACAACAACATTAACTTACAATATTCTTAAAAGTTTTTATCCTAATACTCATCTAGCTGGTAATATTGGTTATCCTTTGTGCAGTATTTTAGATTCAATTAAAGAAGGGGATAATTTGGTTATGGAAATTTCTTGTCAACAATTGGCTAATTTAGATAAATTTCATCCTCATATAGCTTTACTTACTAATTTAAGTCCTGCTCATATTGATTTCTTTAATGATTATGAAACATATAAAAATGTTAAAGTTAAGTTATTTAAAAATCAAGATTCTAATGATTTTGCTATTTTAAATTCTGAAAATAAGGATAGTTTAGATAAAACTAAAAATATAAACAGTCAAAAGTTATATTTTTCAAGTAAAGAAAAAAAAGATGCTTATTTAAAGGATGGAGCTTTATATTATAAAGATGAGTTTATTATTAACCAAGATGATTTAATAATTAAAGGAATCCATAATGTTGAAAATGTTCTTGCAGCTATTACTATTTCAAAATTAATGGGTGTAGATAATGAAACGATTAGAAGAGTTTTAAAAGATTTTAGAGGTGTTGAACATAGATTAGAACTTGTAGATGTAGTTAATGGTCGTAAGTTTTATAATGATACAGAAGCAACTAATATTAAATGTACCCAGATTGCTTTATCAGCTTTTAGGGATGATGATATAATTTTATTTTTAGGAGGACTTGAAAGAGGGCAAAATTTTGAAGAGTTAATTCCATTTATGAATAAAGTTCGAGTAATAATTGGAATTGGAGAATGTCGAGAGAGAGTTTTAAAGTTTGCTCAAAAGATTAAAATTGATTGTTATATATACGAAACTTTACACGATGGATTTAAAAAAGCTTTGGATAGTTCAAAGACTAATGATATAATATTATTGAGCCCAGCATCAGCATCTTGGGATCAATATAAAGAATGTGAAGAAAGGGGAAGAGAATTTAAAGAATTAGTAGGAGAATATAAGAATGGAAGTAATTAAAAATAGAATTTATAAACATTTTAAAGGTGATTATTATTTAGTTTTAGATGTAGCTATTCATTCTGAAACAAAAGAAGAATTAGTAATTTATCGTAGTTTATATGGTGATGGATCTTTATATGCTAGACCAAAAAAAATGTTTGAATCAGAAGTGGATCATAAAAAATATCCAAATGTAAAGCAAAAGTATAGATTTGAATTACAAGAGATAGAAAGTGTTAATAAATAGAAAGGAAAGATAAAATATGAAAATAGTAAATGTAATAGGAAGAGAGATATTAGATTCAAGAGGTAACCCAACGGTTGAGGTTGATGTTATCTTAGAAAATGGTGTTATGGGAAGAGCTGCTGTTCCAAGTGGAGCATCAACAGGAGAAAGAGAAGCTTTAGAATTAAGAGATGGTGGAACTCGTTATATGGGAAAAGGAGTTTTAAAAGCAGTTTCTAATGTTAATAATGAACTTAAAAATTTAGTTGTAGGAATGGATGTTTTCAATCAAGAAGCACTTGATAAGGCTATGATTGAATTAGATGGAACTGAAACAAAGTCTAAGTTAGGTGCAAATGCTATTTTAGGAGTATCAATGGCTTCTTTAAAAGCAGCAGCTAATGCAAAAGGAATGCCTTTATATAAATATGTAGGAGAAGGAAGAACTTTACCAAGACCGATGATGAATATTATAAATGGTGGAGCTCATGCTGATAATAATTTGGACTTTCAAGAATATATGATTGTTCCAGTTGCATCTACAATTAAAGAAAGAGTTCGAATTGGTTCTGAAGTATTTCATACTTTAAAGAATGTTTTAAAAGAAAAAGGACATGTAACAAGTGTTGGAGATGAAGGTGGTTTTGCTCCTAATTTAAAGAGTAATGGAGAAGGATTTGAATTAATTGTTGAAGCAATTACTAGAGCTGGATATAAGCCTGGAGTTGATGTGAATCTTGCAATCGATGTTGCAGCAAGTGAATTTTACCATGATGGAAAATATGAATTAAAAGGTGAAAATAAAACTTTAACTACAGAAGAGTTGATTGAATACTATGAAGATTTAATAAATAAATATCCAATTATATCAATTGAAGATCCTGTTGATGAAAATGATTGGGAAGGATTTAGTTTAATAACTAAAAGATTAGGAGATAAGATTCAACTTGTTGGTGATGATTTATTTGTAACTAATATTAAATGTTTACAAAAAGGAATTGATAATCATGCTGGTAATGCTATTTTATTAAAGGTAAATCAAATAGGAACTATAACTGAAACTCTTGAAACAATAAAGTTAGCTAAAAGTCATGGCTATAAAACGATTATCTCACATAGAA
Source organism: uncultured Bacilli bacterium (assembly GCA_947629135.1). Lineage (GTDB taxonomy): Bacteria > Bacillota_I > Bacilli_A > RF39 > UBA660 > RUG591. The sequence continues at coordinate 3,491 of CANRCN010000086.1, forward strand.
GTGGCGAGACTGAAGATACAACAATTGCAAGTTTAGCTGTTGGACTTGATTTAGGTCAAATAAAAACTGGTTCTATGTCAAGAACTGATAGAATTTGTAAATACAATGAATTAATGAGAATTGAAGAGGAGATTTTAAGTAGATAAAAAAATTTAATATATTGTATAATTGTAAATGATGTGAGACCAAAAAAGTAAAAAAATTAAAGCAATATGATAAAATAGAAATGTTAATTAATAAGGTGAATAAAATGTTGAATTTGTAATTCAATATTTTATTCAGCAGTAGAAGCATTAGCTTCTAAAAGATGTCGTTTCTCTAAAGGAGAAATCCAACCAAGAACTTGCATAGGAATATTGTTACTTCTTTTGAGATATGCCTTCATTTGTTTAAGTAAATCATCATAAGAATAAAATTTTAAAAATTGGTAGAATCTTTGCTGATCGTTACGATGACTTCTTTCAACTTTACCATTATGTCTAGGAGTTCTAGGTTTAATAAGTTTATGAAGTATATGTAAATCATTACATAAAACATCAAGAGGGTGAATCCTATCGGTTTTAGCAATATGAGTAAATTCAGCTCCATTATCAGTCTGAATGATTTTAGGTTTATAACCAAAATAAAGAATAGCTCTTTTAACAAAATCAATAGTAGAATAAGAAGAATGTTCTTTGTAAGGATAAATAAATCTTTCTCTTGAAGCTTCATCAATGATAGTATATTGAAAAAACTTTTGATTATCATCACCAACAAAGCAATAATTAGGGACGAATTTAACATCAAGTTGCCATTTAATACCAAGTAGTTTAGGAGTATCGTAAGGTTTAGGAACATATTTTTTATGTTTTTCATGATTTACATAAAAGCCAAGTTTTCTCATAACTCTAAATAAAGAACAAGCATGTCTAGAGTAACCTTTTTCAGTTCTTAGTTTACCATAAAGTTCACAAAGAGAAATATTAGGATTTCTTCTAATATAATCTTTAATCCATTTTATTTCTTGTTCAGTATGAGCATTAGGATGAGGAGTATTAGGTTTATGAGATTTATCGATTAAAGATTCTTTGGTGCCATCAAATTTTTTGTTCCAATGCATAAGGGAGGATTTAGAGATATGATACCTTCTACAAACGAGGGTAATAGAATGAGTTTGTCTGTAAAGTTTAACAGAATAAAATTTAGTGTTTAAATCATGTGGTAAATATCTTAGAGAATGTGATATACTAGTCATAGCGATTAGATCCTTTCTTTAAATGTATTTGGTTTAATTAACATTTTACTGGATCTATCGCTTTTTGTATATACTTTCGGTGTCACATCAATTGTAACACAACAAAGTAGATAAAAAAATGCTTGAATTAAAAAGTAAATTTCAGTTTAAATCCAAGTGGTAAAAGTATAAAATTAAATTTCAGTTTAAAACTA
>CANRCN010000087.1 GCA_947629135.1 uncultured Bacilli bacterium
GATTTATTTTGCAAGATTAAATTCAATGCTTGTACTTTTTAAGGGTGGAATTTACTTTTGCATTCGAGTAAAATTAAGTTTTTTTATAAAAAATGTTGTTTTTTCTTGCCTTATCTTAATTTTTATGATAATATATCTTTGTTATTTGGTGGAATTGGTGAAGTGGTTAACACGCCAGATTGTGGCTCTGGTATGCAAGGGTTCGATCCCCTTATTCCATCCCAGATAGATAATTACCCTTGTTTATCAAGGGTTTTATTATATAAAAAATAGGGAGGTATTTTGATGTATAGTTATGAAGAATTATTAAAATTAAAAGAAAATGGTGAAAATTTAAATTGGAAAGAAATTACTAAAGAACAGTTAGAAAAATTATTTAATGAAAATATAACTGATAGAATGATAAGTGAATTATATAATGTTTCTATTTCTACAGTTAGAAATAAAAGAAAAAAATTTAATATTAGTTTTCAATCTCCTGATTATTTATATAGCAAATTAATTAAAGAAGATTCTAGTTTATTTGATTTATTGAATCAAAATGCTAAAGAAAGACTTATGAAAAGTGAGAATATTGATTGGTTAGCTAAGGCTTTAACACATTATGTTTTTCGATTAGGACCTGTTGAAGATATGCATGCTGATAATAAATTAACTCAAGAAGATATGAAAATGCTTAATAAATATATGGTTAATAAATTTGCTGTTTTATTAAAACTTTTAATGGATAAAGATTTTTTTAAACTTGAAATATTATTAAATTATTTAAGTATGTATGGAAAAGATTGGGATAAAGCTGAATTTGATATGGAAGATGTAGATGAAATTTTTAAAATAAAAGTAGATAGTTTTATTGAAAAATTAAAAAGTGAAAAGTAGTAAAAAATAACTACTTTTTATATATTTTTTCTTTAAAGTATGCTAAAATTAAATTATAAAGTAGGAGTAAATATGAAAGGTAAAGTTATTGTTATTATTTTAATTATTTTGATTGTAATTTCAGGAGGATTTTTAGGTTATTTAATTTTAAAAGATACACCTCTTGAAAAGGATAATAATAAAGTTAAGGAAAATAAAGTTAAGGAAAATAAAGTTGAAGAAACTTTAAAAAGCCTTAGTTTAGAAGAAAAAATAGGACAGATGTTAATTATTTCTTATCGAAGTGGAGAGATGGATGCTACTTTAAAAAATGCTTTAAATAATAATAAACCAGGTGGATTCATTTTATTTGCGGAGAATTTTACTACTTATGATAAAACTATAAAATTGATTAAAGAGATTAAAGAAAGTGCAACTATTCCAATGTTTATCTCGGTTGATCAAGAAGGTGGAAGTGTTCAAAGACTTAAATCTTTAAAGGATGTCGAAGTAACTAAAATTCCTGATATGTTTTCTTTAGGTAATACTAAGGATAAAGATTTAGCTTATCAAGTAGGAAGTGTAATTGGTGAAGAATTAAAAGTATTTGGAATTAATATGGATTTTGCTCCAGATATAGATGTTGTTGAAAGTCGAAACCAAAGTTTTATTGGTGCAAGAAGTTTTGGAACAGATGCCAAGCTTGTAAGTGACATGGGAACATCACTTGCTCAAGGTTTAAGTTCTAAAGGTGTAATTCCTGTTTATAAACATTTCCCTGGTCATGGAAGTACCACTACAGATTCTCATTATGATTTACCAGTTATTAATAAAACTAAAGATGAATTATTAAAGAAAGATCTTATTCCGTTTAAAGCAGCAATCGATTCAGGAGCTTCTGTTATTATGATTGGTCATTTAGCAATTCCTAAGATTGATTCAAATAATACTCCAGCTTCTCTTTCTAAAACTTTAATAACTGATTTATTAAAAAATGAACTAAAATATCAAGGATTAGTAGTAACTGATGCTTTAAATATGGGAGCTTTAACTAAGAAATATAAAGAAGCTGAGATATATGAAATGGCTATTAATGCTGGTGTTGATTTACTTTTAATGCCATCTACATCTACAAGTGCAATTGCAACAATTAAAGATTTGGTAAAAAGTGGTAAAGTAAAAGAAGAACAAATTGATACTTCTGTTCGTAAAATATTGAAACTAAAATATGAAAAATTAACTGATGATACTATGCTTCCTAAAAGTTACTTATCATCAAGTGAACATAAAGAAATAATTAATAAAATAAAATAGTGTCAATTAGACAAATTTAATTGACTAGAAATCTTTAGAGTATTATTATCTTACTGGAGGTTATTTTATGAAAGATTTAACCTATAGATTATTAACCTTAATAAATGAAAATAAAACAATTAATGAAATATGTTTGGAATTAGGACTTTCTAATAAACAAGTATTTGAACTTATTACATTACTTAAAAATAAAGGTTTTAGTTTTAAGAAAAATTATTTTTCAAGTGGTGATATTGGTTATAAATTAAATAAAGATATAGAAGGTTGTAAATTACCTAAAGAAGAGATTATTTTAACTAAGCATGGAGAAGATCAATTAAAGTTTTTAGTATTATCAGATCTTCATATAGGTTCTGTTAAAGAGAGAATTGATTTACTTAATAAAGCTTATGAATATGCTACTAAAAAAGGGATTCATTTAGTAATTGTAACTGGTGATTTGATTGATGGTATTGGTTTTGGTAGTGAAAAGAAACATCAATGTTTGATGAATCAAATAGATTATTTTTTGAAAAATTATCCCCTTGCTAAAAATATTTTGACTTTTGCAGTTTTAGGTGATCACGATTTTGATTGTTTGAGATTTGGAATTGATTTTGAAAAAATTTTAAATACTAATCGTCAAGATATAATTACTTTAGGTTATAAGCAAGGAATATTAAAAATAAAGAATGATTTAATATTTTTAAATCATAGAATTAAAGAGGCTAAAGCAAATTTTATTACACCGATTCCTTATGATAGTTTAAAAGGAGAAACTTTAGCTCTATATGGTCATAATCATTATATGTATTTATATCAATCACCTAAATGTTATCAATGTGTTGGAATACCATCTTTATCTAATATTAGTGAGTATAATATTCCACCTAGTATGGTTACAATGACTTTAAATTTTTTTCCTGAAAATGGTTTAATTAGTGATGCTGTTTTTAATCAATATCTAGTAGAACCAAAGATTGTTAAATTTAGTAAATTAAATTTGGATTTATCTAGATGTAAAGAAACGGGCTCTTTAGAAATTCAAAATGAATTTGAAGGTTTTCATAAAGTTTTGAAAAAATGACAATTGTCTATTAGATGATTGTTTTTTTTCTTAATTTATGCTATAATTTGCACATAGAGAAACGGGTGATATTATGTTTATAGATGAAGCCTTAATTAAAGTTATAGCTGGTAATGGTGGAGATGGTTGTACTGCATTTCGAAGAGAAAAGTTTGTTCCTATGGGAGGACCTTTTGGAGGAAATGGTGGAAGAGGAGCTTCTATTATTTTTAAAGTTGATACAGGTCTTCATACTTTAATTGACTTAAGATATATGAAAACAATTAAAGGTAAAAAAGGTGAAAATGGTAGTGGTAAAAATATGGATGGTAAAAATGCCGAGGATATCATTATCAAAGTACCACAAGGAACTGTTGTAACAGATTATGATACAAATTTTATAATTGCTGATTTGAAAGAGGTTGATTCTTCAGTAGTAGTTGCTAAAGGTGGTCGTGGAGGAAGAGGTAATACAGCATTTAAAACCCAGTCTAATCCTGCTCCAAATTTTTCTGAAAATGGTGAACCAGGTGAAGAAAGAATTTTAAAAGTAGAACTTAAATTACTAGCTGATGTTGGATTAGTAGGACTTCCAAGTGTTGGTAAAAGTACTATTTTATCTAAAGTAAGTAAAGCTAAACCAAAGATTGCTGATTATCATTTTACAACTTTAACTCCTAATTTAGGAGTTGTTAAAACTAAAGATAATCGAAGTTTCGTGATGGCTGATTTACCAGGACTTATAGAAGGGGCGAGCGATGGAGTAGGACTTGGTGATAAATTCTTAAAACATATAGAAAGAACTAAGGTTATAGCTCATGTTGTTGATATGTCAGGAATTGAAGGAAGAGATCCTTATACAGATTTTATTACTATCAATCAAGAACTTGAAAAGTTTAGTCCTAAATTAATGAAAAAGCCAATGGTTGTAATTGCTAATAAAATGGATATGCCTATAGCAAGTAAGAACTTAGAAGAATTTAAGAAAAAGGTTAAGTGTGATGTTTATCCAATTAAAGCTATTTCTAATGAAGGCTTAGATGATGTTTTAATCAAACTTGCTGATTTAGTTGATGAAGAACCTAATACACCTTTATATGAAGAAGGAGAATATCTATCTCATGTTTTATATAAATTTGAAGAAGAGAAACCTTTTGATATTAAAAAAGAAGGAGATATATACATTATATATGGCGATAAGGTTGAAAAAATGTTTAAGATGACTAATTTTCAAAGTGAAGAAGGAATTGAAAGATTTATTAAAAAACTTCGAAAACTTGGAATTGATGAAAGACTTGAAAGTATGGGGATTGAAGATGGTGCCATTGTTAAAATTTTAGATTTCGAATTTGAATATCATAAGTAAAATGATTTAATTTGTAAAAAAAATAAAAAATACTTGATTTTAAAGAAAAACTTTGATATTATTTAGTAAGCAAGTGCGAAAGACGGAATGAAATCTTGTTTTTTAGAGAGTCTATGGTTGGTGCAAATAGATAAAACATTTTCATTTAGATCACTTTCAAGTGCTATTTATGGATAAGATAAATACGGTAATGCGTTATAGTTTTTGAGAATTTATCATATGAT
>CANRCN010000088.1 GCA_947629135.1 uncultured Bacilli bacterium
AATTTAGGTGGCGAAGTATTAGCTTACATTTGGTAGAGAGGAAGATAAATATGAGCCGTATAGGAAATAGAAAAATTATTATTCCTGAAGGTGTTAGTGTTACAGAAGATGGAAAAAATGTTAAAGTTACTGGTAAGCTTGGAGAGTTAAGTTTAGTTTTACCTACAGTTATCGACATGGAAATTGATGGTAATGTAATAACTTTAAGTAGACAAAATGAACTTAAAGAAACAAAAGCTTTACATGGAACTGCTAATGCAAATTTAACTAACATGATTAAAGGAGTAACAGAAGGTTATAAGAAAAGTTTAGAAATAATCGGTGTTGGATATCGTTTTAGCTTAAAAGGATCTGATCTTGTAATTAATGCAGGATACTCTCATCCCGTTGAAGTTAAAGTTCCAAACGGATTGAAAGTGGAAATTGATAGTAATACAGAAATTACTGTTTCAGGAATTTCCAAAGAAGCAGTTGGAGAATTTGCTGCTGATATTAGAAAAGTACGTGAGCCTGAACCTTATAAAGGAAAAGGTATTCGTTATAAAGATGAATATATTCGTCGTAAAGAAGGTAAAAAGGCTGCTTAAGGGAGGAATTAGTTTATGATAAAAAAAGTATCAAAAAACGAGATGCGTAAAGAAAGACATGAACGTGTAAGAGCTAAAGTAGTCGGAACAAAAGAAATTCCAAGACTTTGTGTATTCCGTTCAAATACCAATATTTATGCACAAATAATTAATGATGAAGAAGGTACTACTCTTGTTTCTGCTAGTTCTCTTGAAAATAAAGGGAAAAATGGTAGTAACATTGAAGCAGCTAAGTTAGTTGGAGAAAGTCTAGCTAAGAAAGCTAAGACTGCTGGAATTACAAAGGTTGTCTTTGATAGAGGTGGATACCTATACCATGGTCGCGTTAAAGCCTTAGCAGATGCTTGCCGTGACGGTGGATTAGAATTCTAAGAGGAGGTCTAAATGCAAAAGCAAAAAAAAGATAACAAGAACAACAAATTAATGGAAGAATTAGTTGTTGAGATTAAAAGTGTTGTTAAAGTTACTCAAGGTGGTAGACAAAGAAGATTCTCAGCAACTGTTGTTGTTGGAGATAAAAATGGAACAGTTGGAATTGGTATTGGAAAAGCTTCTGAAGTTCCAGATGCTATCAAAAAAGCCATTCAAGCTGCTAATAAAAATCTAATTAAAATCACTCTAATTGATAATAGAACAATTGCTCATGAAGCAATTGGTAAAAGTGGAGCTGCAAGAGTTCTTATTAAACCTGCTAAAGCTGGTTCTGGACTTATTGCTGGTGGAGCTGTCAGAGCTGTACTAGAGCTTGCTGGACTAAGAGATATTTCTAGTAAATCACTTGGTTCAAGAACAAAATTAAATATGGCAACTGCAACTGTAAATGCTTTAAAATCTATTAAAACAGTAGAAGAAGTTGCTAAATTAAGAGGAAAAGAAGAAAGTGAGATTTTAGGATAATGAAATTACATGAATTAGAGAGAAATCCTGGAGCAAAACATGAAAGACGTAGAGTTGGACGTGGAATGGGTTCAGGACTTGGAAAAACCAGTGGCCGTGGTGAAAAAGGTCAAAAGGCTCGTAGTGGAGTTTCAATTCCAGCAACTTTTGAAGGTGGACAATTACCACTTTATAGAAGATTACCAAAAAGAGGATTTTCAAATAGTGATTTTAAAATTAGATATGCAACCATTAATGTTTCAGATTTAAATAGATTTGAAGATGGAACAGTTGTTACGCCTGAACTTTTAAAAGAAACGGGAGTTTTGAAAAATCAATTGGATGGAGTAAAAATTCTAGGTGATGGTGAACTTGAAAAGAAATTAACTATTAAAGCTCACAAGTTTTCAGCTAGTGCTGTAGAAAAAATCGAAAAGTCAGGAAGTAAAATCGAGGTGATTTAATGTTTGCTACTATAAAGCAAATATTTGCACCAACTAATTCTGATCTTAGGAAAAGAATATTATTTACCCTAGGTGGCTTGTTAGTATTTATAGTTGGTACAGGAATTAAAGTTCCTGGAACACCAGATATTACAAGTAATTTAGGATTTCTAGAATTAATTAATGTTATGGGTGGAGGAAGTTTAAAGAGATTTTCAATCTTTGCACTCGGAGTTTCACCTTACATTACAGCTTCGATTATTGTTCAACTTTTGGAGATGATAGATATATTTCCTTATTTCACTGAACTTTCGAAAGAAGGACCAGTTGGAAGAAGAAAATTAAATCAAATAACAAGATATTTAGGAATTGCGATGGCATTCATTGAAGGATATTTCTTTAGTTTTGCTTTTATGCCAAGTGCAGATGCTTTTGAATATATTTATTTCGCAACAGTTTTAACAGCTGGTACAGCATTCTGCTTATGGCTAGGTGATCAAATAACCCAAAAAGGAATTGGCAATGGAGTTTCCTTAATGATTATGGCAGGTATAATTTCAACATTACCAACAATGTTTGCAACCGCATTTACATCTCTTGTTTCATTTGATGCTGAAACTTCAGCAATTATACTTGGTATAGGTAAATTTGTAGTCTTTGTAATACTTTATTTCTTAATTATTATAGGACTTGTTTATGTTCAAGAATCTGAAAGAAGAATACCACTTCAATATGCTAATAAAACAACAGGATCATATGGTTCTGAACAATCATTTTTACCAATTAAATTAAATACTGCTGGAGTGTTACCTGTAATCTTTGCATCAAGCTTACTTGCTATTCCATCAACCATTGCAACATTTATTAAGAATGAAGGATTTACAAATTTTGTTAATAATTACTTAAATTATTCAAAACCTATTGGATTTTTAATCTATATTCTATTAATTTTCTTCTTTGGTTATGTTTGGACATTTATTCAATTAAAACCAGAAGATGTTGCAGATAATTTAAAGAAAAATGGTGGATATATTCCTGGGGTTAGACCTGGAAATGAAACAGAAGAATACATTAGTAAGTCTTTATCAAGAGTTACAATAGTAGGAACTATATTATTAATAATTCTTGCTGCTTTACCAATTTTATTCACGGTTGTAACCAAATTACCTTCAAGTGTTAGTATTGGAGGAACTGGACTTTTAATCGTAGTTGGTGTTGCCCTTGAAACATATAAACAATTAGAGGGAAGTTTAGCAACAAGAACTTATAAAAAGAGAAGGAGCCGTTTAAGATGAAAAATATCATTTTGATTGCAGCCCCAGCGGCTGGTAAAGGAACTTTATCAGAAATGTTAGTTGAAAAGCATAACTATGCTCATATCTCGACAGGAGATTTACTTAGAAATGCATCAGCTAAAGGTGACGAACTTGGAAAAAAGATATCTGAAATTTTAGCTCGTGGTGAGTTAGTAACTGATGAAATCGTCTTTGAACTTCTAGAAAGAAGATTACAAGAAGATGATATTAAAAATGGCTATATCTTAGATGGCTTTCCAAGAACTCTAAGTCAAGCTCAGGAGTATGACCAAATGGTTAAAAAAATGGGAATTGATTTAGGAATAGTAGTAGTTATAGATACTAAGTATGAAACTTTAAAAAAACGTATTGTTGGACGAGTTTTATGCAAAGACTGCGGAAGTGTTTATAATACTCTAACTGGTGTTAATACTCCAAAAGTTGATGGTATCTGTGATAAATGTGGAGGAGAATTATATAAAAGAAGTGATGATAACGAAGAATCATTTGAAGCTCGTTTTAAGACTTATCAAGAAAAAACTGCTCCACTTATAGAATATTATAAAGAAAAAGGTAATTTGTTCTTAATTAAAGGAGAAGATAAAGAACAAATGCTAGAGGAAATAGAGGCTTTACTTCATGATTAGTATCAAGAGTCCTCGTGAAATTGACTTAATTGAAAAAGCTGGGCATATCGTTTATTTAACTCATGAATATTTAAGGCCTTATGTTAAGGCAGGAATTACAACTAAGGAACTTGATAAATTAGCTCATGACTTTATTTTAAGTCAAGATGCAACTCCTTCTTCTTTGGGATATGAAGGATATCCTGCTTCAATTTGTACATCAGTTAATGAGGAAGTAGTTCATGGAATACCTAGTAATCGAAAATTAAAAAATGGTGATATTATATCAATTGATATAGTTGCTTGTTATAAAGGTTATCATGGTGATTCTGCATGGACATATGCAGTTGGAGAAATTGATGATGATAAGAAATATTTGATGGAACATACAAAGAAAGCTTTGTATGTAGGATTAAATGTTATAAAACCAGGTGCAAGAATAGGTGATATTGGAGCAGCTATTCAAGAATATGCTGAAGGACATAAATTAGGAGTTGTTAAAGAATTAGTTGGCCATGGAATTGGAACTAATATGCATGAAGAACCAGATGTTCCAAACTATGGTGTTAAGGGATGCGGTCCTATCTTAAAAGAGGGGATGGTCATTGCTGTTGAGCCGATGTTAACTTTTGGTAGTCCAGATATTTGTGTACTTGATGATGATTGGACAGTTGAAACTGAAGATTATAGTCCTGCGGCTCATTATGAACATACTGTTGTTGTTACCAAAGAAGGTTATAAAATATTAACAGGAGGAAAAAATGGCGAAGATCGAGAAAGATAAAAATAAAAATGCAAAACGTGATGCAGCAAAAATTACAAAAAAAGATACTATTGAAGTAGAGGGAAAAGTAATTGAAGTTTTACCAGGGTATAAATTCAAAGTAGAGCTTGCAAATAAGCATATTGTTGAGGCTCATGTTTCTGGTAAAATGCGAATGAACTACATTCGTATCATTGAAGGAGATAATGT
>CANRCN010000089.1 GCA_947629135.1 uncultured Bacilli bacterium
ACCCCTCACCCTATAAATTTTAATTATTCTTGATAAATACCCTATCTACCAAGTTCGTATAGATTATACTACAAAACTAAAAAAAAGTCAAACTTTTTTGTGACTTTCTTCTCTTTTTTGTACCAAAACAGCAATTTTTGAAAGATATACAATATATTTATTAATATTATAGCAATCTAAATACGTATTTTTCGTAAATTCTATACGTTTTGGAATAGCTAGTCTTATAAGAAAAAATAAATATTCATTATCAGTAATTGCCAATTCTTTTTGATATTCTCTAATTAAATATTCTAAATCTAAATCATAATAATTATCCTGATAAAGTTTTACTAAATCAAAAACTGGCATATCAATTCTTGCTTTATCCCAACTAACTAAATATCTATCTTCTCCAACTAATAAATGATCTAAACTTAAATTATTATGAATCATACTATATCTTAAAATTTTCTTTTCTTTTATAAAATTATACCAATTATTAATCTCAACCTTAACAAATGATAATAAATAATAAAACAAATCAATATTAGAAACTAACAGATATTCAGCTGGTGACATAAATACAACCGTATCAATATAATTATTTAAATCATTGTAATACTTTATTAAATAATCAGTTTCCCTTATAATACTTTCATAAATCTCTTTAATCTTATCCATATCTACTTCTTTATTAAATAAAGTCTTACGATGTAATATACCACTTAAATGAATTAAATCATTTAATTTTTGCTCATTAGGAATATCTTTAGTTGTTATATATTCAGTTAAACTATAACTAGTTCCCTTCTCATTAAAACATCTTGGAAAATTATGAAAATCCCTAGTTTTTAAATACTCATAAATATCATAACTATTACTATTTTCTTTATATACAAAACTAGAGTCTGATGTTTCAACTATCCAAACTTTACCTATTTTTTTTAAGGCATGAGCTTTAATATCATGACTTCTTAAAACACTTTTTAATCTATTCATCAGAACTTGGAATGATTATTTTACTACCTACACTTATATTATCTAAATCATTATAATCCATTAAAGTTTCTTTATTAGTTCCAAACTTTTCATAAATTAAATCTAAAGTATCATCTTCTCTAACTGTATAAACACGATAAATAGAATATTCTTTTTCATTACTCATATTATCAAGTAATTCATCTTCAAATGTTGCTTTATTATCTTCATTATTGTTAATTGTTATTTCATTATTAATAGCAACATTATTACTTCCAATTGCAAGATTTGACAACTCACTATCTATATCATTAAGTATATCCTTTGTATCACTTTCTCTATTTAAATCATCCAATTCATTACTAACCTCAACTTCAATAGTTTCAATTGGATCTTCCTTTATATCTAAATCATCTAACATAACACTTATATTAACTTTTAATTTTTCTTCATTTATTATTTCATAAGAAAAATCATCAATACTAACTACACAATTACTAGTATCATATTTTGAATCAATAGTTATATCAACTGGAATATTATATTTAAACTCCTCTTCAATTTGACTTTCTTCAAGTAATTTATACGTTCCACTTACTATAAATTCTCCTGATACAAATCCTGTATCTAATTTTAAAGTATTATCAAGTGCAATTGAAGTTATTTCTCCTATTTTTGTTTTAAACATTAAATCTTTTGTAAACGGTACTATTTTTTTCATATATCATCTCTCCCATTTAACTTTATGCAAGATTTTTTATTTTATAACAAAAAATATTAGTTATAAAGGTTATTTTCCCTAATATACTCTAATACTTCTTTTTCTAAATATAAAGTATCTAAATACTCTCTTGCTAAAGTAGAAGAACCTTCAAATTTTTCTTTAATAATGATAAATGAATTTTTATAATCATAATAATAAGTATTAATTACTTTATTAATATTTATATCACATCTTTCAATTACAAAGAAAGTATACTTTTTTAATATTTCTTGATACTCTACAAAAGTTTTTAATCCAAGCAATAAATCAGCCCCAATTATAATACTATCAAATTCTTTACAATCTTTTATTTTTTCAAGAACATAATAATTAAATAATCCATCTTCATTATAATCATATATATTTAATATTTCCATTCCCTCTTTTTTAACTAAATTTAACATCTTAATTCTATCATCAATACTTATTAAATTAGTTTTATTACTATTAACAGGTATTAAATAAATATAATCTGTTATTTCTTTAAAGAGTAAATATTTACAAATATTGATATGAGACTTGGTTACAGGATTAAAGGAACCTACATATATACTCTTCATTTTAAATAAAAAAAGATACTACTTATTCAGCATCTTTACTTATTATTTCTTCTTTCTTATAATATCCACAGTTTTTGCAAACTCTATGAGGTTTAATCATTTCCCCACAGTTTGGACAAGAAGTAACAGTCTTTGCTGTTAAAGCATTGTGAGCTCTTCGCATTCTTTTTCTTGTTTTAGAAACTTTTCTAAATGGTACAGCCATCTTTCACCACTCCTTTCTTATTCTTCAAAGAAATCTTTAAATGGATTATTTATTTCGTGAATTTCCTCTTCATCATAGACACCTTCATATTTCTCTTTTAAGGTACTTGCATCACTAGTTGTATACCTAATAGGAATTTCCAATACAATATAATGCCACAAAAATTCAATTAAATCAAGTGTTTTTAGTGAATTTTCTAAAATTTCTTCAATTTCTATCGTAAATTTATAAGGAACTTCTTCTAAAGTGATAGCATCAGTAAGCATCATTTCCCCATCTACATTTAAGTTTACTTCATTATCGTTTTCAAAATTCTTAAATATTTTACCTTTTACCTTAACATTTTTAAGAGATAAAATATCTGTATTCTTAATATAATTGGAATCATATGTAATAACTTCATCAATTAAAATTTTATCTTTATAGTTCAAATCTAACAAATTTATCTCCATCTGCATCACCGTTTCTATATTATACTATATTTTTTTAGATTTAGCAATCACTTGGAGGTGAAAATGTATCTGTTTTAAAAATTTGTCTTCCATTCTGAGTACATGATAAATATGGTGTTAAAGTAGAACCACTATTAGTAATTCGAACATATCCACTACAAATAACACTTTCATTAATTTTTTTTATTCCCAAATCTTTTAAACAAACATAACTTTTACTTTTGTAATTAGGATATGTTTTAGTATATTGAACCATCAGATCCAAATATGTTTCATATTCTTCTTTAGTATTTTTACCTGATAATTTACTTAAACCTGGAACTACTAATAATAAGACTAAAGCTAAAAGTGCCATAACTCCTAATAATTCAACAATTGTAAAACCTTTTTTATTCATTTTAATCTTTCCTACTTTCATATTTATATTTTATCATTAAAGCTATATTTTGTAAATTCCTTTATTAAACAAAAAAAGTATTGAATTTCAATATTTTTTTAATTTATTCTCTCCTTAGAAAACTTACAACCACAATAATCTTGACGATATAAATTATATTCTCTTGATAAAACAATACTTCTTTTATATCCTTCTTTCTTTTTGAAATCCGAATATAAATATTTTATGCCATATTCTTTTTCTAAATCATGACCTATTTCATTTAATAACTTACTTGACTTTAAAGGACTAATAGTTAAAGTTGTTGTAAAGTAATCAAAATCATGTTCTAAAGCATATAAAGCAGCCTTTTTTAATCTTAACTTAAAACACTCAATACACCTTTTTCCACCTTCTTTTTCATGTTCTAATCCTTTAACTGCATCAAGATATTCGTAACTATTATATCCAAGACTTACAACTTCAACTTTATTACTTGTTTTAAACTCTTTAACAAATCTTTCTAATTCTCCTAAACGATGATTAAATTCTTCAAGAGTATCTATATTTGGATTATAATAAAGAATTGTAATATCAAAGTACTTAGTTAAATATTCAATTACATAACTAGAACAAGGTGCACAACAAGCATGCAACAACAATTTCTTTTTACTATCTAAATTCTTTAAAGTATCTTCTAAAATAACACTATAATTCATTTTATATATCTAAATTATGATAAACATCTGATACATCATCAATATCTTCTAAAGCTGTTATTAAATTCATAACCTTTTCAGTATCTTCTTCAGATAAAGTAATCTTATTATCTGGAACATAGGTAACTTCACTAGTTAAAAATTCTGTAAAACCAGAGTCTTCAAAAGCTTTTTTAACATTTAAGAAATTATCAGGTTCTGTATAAATAGTATAAGTATCTCCATTATCAAGACAATCTATTGAATCAGCTGTAATTGCTATTTCCATAACTGTATCAAAATCTCCAGTTGCTTCAATTTCAATAACACCACGTCTTTTAAACAAATAACTTACAGATCCATCAGTTCCAAGATTTCCACCATGTTTAGTTAGAGTTGATCTTACAAGCATAGCTGTTCTATTTTTATTATCAGTTAAACAATCAATCATAACTGCAATACCATGTGATGCATATCCTTCATATCTAATACTATCAAAATTTACATCACTTCCATTACCAACAGCCTTATCGATTGCCTTTTGAATATTATCCTTAGGCATATTATTACTTCTTGCTTTTTCAATAACCATCCTAAGTCCTGGATTCATATCTGGGTCTCCATTAGTGCCCTTAGCAGCTACTTGAATCTCTTTAGCAATCTTTTGGAAAATCTTTCCCCTTTCAGCATCAATTAAACCTTTTTTTCTGTGAATGGTTGCCCATTTTGAATGTCCACTCATAAA
>CANRCN010000090.1 GCA_947629135.1 uncultured Bacilli bacterium
CTCCAAGTGATCTTGCAGCTATAAGATTATCAACTTCTTGAGCGGTGTAAAAATTGTCTAAAGATTTAGTTTTTAAATTATAAGAATTATGTTTAAATCCTTTTAACCAATCATTAACAGCACTTTCAATTAAGGACTGATAATTAGAATTAGAGGATGTTAAACTTAAACCTGAAGCTACTTGAGATATTGTCTCAGCAGCAGCATTTACATAATTTTTATAACTAAAATCTATAGTTGGAGTTATTTTAGTTATAGTTGTAGAAAATTTAGAAATAGTAGGAAGAGCAGTTTTGATTTGTCTTTCTATTCCTGAAACTTTAGATTCCCAACTAGAAACTGATGATGAATAAGGGTTACTTTCAGTTACATCATCACTTTTCCAACTATCTCTTTTTGATTTATATTCATTTAAACTTTTAACACTATTTTTATGATCTTTTATTAAGTTAAAAACATTAATTAAAGAATCAATATAAGTTAACTCATTATTTAAATCTTGTAAACAAGTAGCTAAATCATTATTTAATTTTGTTGCAGAATTTCCACTAAAATTTCCTTTTATAGATGATAAAATAGTATTAATACTTGTATAATCTGCTTTTAAAGAAGTTTTGACGTCTTCTAAACTACTTGCTAAACTTGAATAATTTGCCATAACTTTCACCTCTTATGCATTTTGAGCATTTTCAATTACTTGTTCTAAAAATCCTTTTAAAGATTCCATATTAGTATGAGTACTTATAGCATTATCTAAATCTGAATTCATACTAGTTATCAAACCTTCAGAAGAATCGCAATTATATGAATTAGAAATAGAATTAACAGCATTTTTAAATTCATTTAAATTATTAATTGCATCATCATTATCATCAAATATTTGAGTTGCCCAACTACTTATTAATCCTTTATTTATTTTTGTATCCATATTTAACTCCTTTAAGAATAACTATTTTCAAGACTTTCCATAGCTTTATTTTTAGTTTCTAAATAATTAATATAAGCTTCTAATTTGGCTATATAAACACTATAGAAAAGTAAATAGTCATTACAGTTAGAAATAAACTGAGGTTTTACATTACTTTGAACCCATTCGTTTGAACCTTCAATTGAGTTTTTTAAGGTAGATAACTTATCAACTATATCACTATATTCATTTAATTTATTATGAAGTGTAGTAATAGTACTTGTAAGTTCACCTGAATTATAATAATATGCACTCATAAATAAACCCTATTGGTTTAAAGCTGCATTTGCTTCAGCTTCAATTTGACCAGCAAAGGCTAACATTTGATTATAAATAGGTTCAAAATTTGTTTTAATAACGTTAAGTTGTTCTCTTAATTCATGAGCTTTACTTGTTCCTTGATAAATTCCTTCTCCTTCATCATCAATTCTTTGCATTTGCTCAGATATTCCTGTTAAAATCTCATTAACTCTATTAGCATTTTTTCTAATAATATTAGCTTTATTTAATGCTTCAGTTGGATCAATTGTTAATTTTCCCATAATTTTCCTCCTTAATTAAAATAATTTTCGCTTTTAATTTTATTCATTAAATCTTGTTCATCAGAATCAATTTTATCAGCTCTTTTTGATATTAAATTTCCACATTCTTCAATAACATCTTTAGTTTCAACAAAGTATCTCTTTTTATCTTGAAATGAAGCTAAGAAATCATCAGCTAAATCACCAGTGAATCCAGTTCCAATAAAACTTTCTACTTCATTAAATAAGCTATTAACATTATCGTAATATGAATCATTACCTTTTAATACCGTATTAGACCAATTACGCATTTCTTCTGAATTATATCTTACTACATTTGACATTTATATCCCTCCTATTTTCATTTTAACATTTAATTTTGATTTTATCAATTATTATTTAACCATATTACACTTACTTGACATTATTAAAATAATTTCCTGTATTATTAATTGAAGTAATATTTTTTAACCAAGTTGGGTGTAATTCTTCAATAGTTTTAGTAAATGTATTTTGATTAACAAAGAAATTAATTGAATTATCTGTTGTACTATCTTGAGTAAGTCCAATAATACAATTTAAAGTACTTCCATCACTTTGAGTAATATCAATTAAGTCCCCTACTTTTCCTAATCCTTCATTCATTTGAACAACATACCTGTTTTCAAATTTAGCAAATCCTTCATTATCAAAAGTAACATTATTAATAATTTTTAAAGTATTATCTTCAAAGTTATTACTATATTCTGTATCTTCCATTAGAATAACTGAAGATGCGATAGCAACACCAGTAGGTGTTACAGTGCCAGATGGTGTTGTAGTACCAGATGGTTTTTTATTGTTATCACTATTATTAGAATTATTATTATCAGAATTGTCTTTATTTGAATCTCCAGAATCGTCTGAACTATTAGAATTTGATGAAGAAGAACTATTGCCAGAACTATCTTTGTCTTCACTATCATCGGAATCTTTATCATCATCTTCTATATGTAAGTAACTCTTATTATACTTACTATTTAGGTCAACAGCTTTGGCATTACTATCATAGTCATTAACATTAAATTCATTAATATATGAAGCATAGTTAAATATATTTTCTGTAGCATTAGTCATATTGGTTAAAATACTATCAAAATTGCTTTTTAATGTTTTAGAAATATCACCAACATTAGCACTAAAACCATTATTACTATAATTACCAACAGAATTTAAAGTTGAGTTAAGACTATCGATATTACTTTTTAAAGAATTATTAACTTTTGATTTTAATTCTAATACATCATTATTTAAACTGTCTATACTATTTATAGTTACATTTGCCATTCTTTCCTCCTTATAATTATCATATAAAATATTTTTCTTAAAGTCAATAAAGTAACTTTATTTTAATGTAAACTTTACTAACTTATTTAAGAGTATTTTTAATATAAAAAAATGAAATTAAAATAAAAAAAACTTGATTTTTTAATAAATGTATGGTATTTTATATACATGAACACAAAAAAGTGTTTTTTAATTTACCTAAAAAAGGAGATTGAATATGAGTAAAAAAGATACTAAGACAACTACTAAAGCAAAAGAAAAAGAGAAAAAAGAAGGATTGTTTAAAGAAATTAAAAAAGAAATGAGTAAAGTACATTTTCCTAATCGTAAAGATATGGTTAAGTATAGTGTAGCTACTATTTTCTTTGTAATATTCTTTTCTATTTATTTCTATTTGATAGAATTAATAATGGCTTTTGTTAAGAGTTTAGTGTAAGGAGGGGTTAAGATGGACGAGAAACAATGGTATGTTGTGAATACGTATTCAGGACATGAAAATAAAGTTAAAGAAAAATTAGAAATGCGTGCTAATTCTATGGATATGAAAGATTATATTTTTAGAATTATAGTACCAGAAGAAAAAGTTTTAGTTGAAGATAAAAATGGAGTTCAAAAAGAAAAAATTAAAAAATTATTTCCTGGTTATATCTTAGTTGAAATGATTATGAGTGATGAAGCTTGGTTTATAGTACGTAATACACCAGGTGTAACAGGATTTATTGGATCAAGTGGAAAAGGAGCTAAACCTACCCCATTACAACCTTATGAAGTTGATAATATTTTAAATAGTATGGGAATGAATCGAATTGATATTAAAAACGATCTTAGTATTGGAGATCAAATTAAGATTGTTGATGGACCATTCTCTGGTATGTTTGGTAAAATTGAATCTATTGATGAAGAAAATAAGATTGTTAATGCTATTGTTGATTTATTTGGACAAGAAACAACAATTGAATGTGAATTAAGCCAAATAAAGAAGGCTTAATATGAATAGGGTTATGGTTGGTTTACTTGATATAGCTGATATTAAAAGTAACAATACTTTTCTTGGTAATGGTAAAGAAGGGTCTTGTTATTTTTTAGATAAAGATACTATAATTAAGTTATTTCATATATTAAAAGCTGAAAGAAAGCTTAATTTTGTTGGATACACTTCTGATTTCATAGCTTTTCCTAAAGATATTTATTATTATAATGATAGTAAATTAATAGAAGGATATACTATGAATTATATGAGAGGAATGAGTTTAAGTAATGAAATAGATAGTAATTTATTAATAGCTGATTTAATACTAGCATATAATAAAATAAAGTCTGAAATAGAAACGTTACCTAATATTTATATGGATGATTTAGTAAGTGTTAATGTTTTATATGATTATAATGATAATAATATTAATATTATAGATACTAGTAGATGGTATCGATTAAAAAATAGTAAAGATAAAAATATTAATAGATTAAATTGTATTTTGATTAAGTCTTTATTAATGACTATAAATCCTTTAGATTATGAATATAAAAGCAATAGATTAAAAAAATTATATAGTGAATATCGTGGATTAATATTAGAACTTGGTATATATAATTTAGATATATTTTTGGAAATATTGGAAGAATTAATTAGATATAATGAAGAAAACAAAGAAAAAGTTAGAACTATAGGTGATTTAAAGATAAATTGTTAAAAAATACTTGATTTTTAAAGAAAATCATGGTATTATCATTACTGCTATATTTGATTAATATAGATTTAGTGGGAGGGAAATGTCTTAACTTATTATTAAGCGGACAAAGTTAACCATTAGGACCACTCGCTTCTAAAAAATAATGAAAGGAAGTGTTTACGATGGCAAAAGAGATTGTAAAGAAAGTTAAACTTGAAATTGAAGCAGGAAAAGCTAACCCTGCTCCACCAGTTGGTAC
>CANRCN010000091.1 GCA_947629135.1 uncultured Bacilli bacterium
CATCACCTCCACCAAAGCCAACTCCAACACCAACTCCAACACCGACTCCGACTCCGACTCCTACACCAACTCCGACTCCAACACCGACTCCTACACCAACTCCAACTCCTAAAACAGTAAATTATAAGATTTTATATCAAAGAGAAGAGAGTTCAGGATATTATTCAACATATGAACAAGTAACTGGAAGCGGAAAAGTAGGCCAAACCATAACAGCACCACTTAAGAATTATTCACCAAATTATAAAACTCCAAATTCTCAACAATTAACGTTAAGTGAAAATGAAAGTTATAACATTATAACTTATAAATATTCAAAATTATGTCAAGGAAACTATTGTAGTTATTGTAATGTAGGTGATAAATTAGGACAATGTTTATATGATAAAAGAAATTCTATTCTAAATTTATGGGAATCAGGTTTAGCTGAAGATAGTTCGCTTCAAACTGTAAGATTTATAGGTAATCCAAATAATTATATTTGTTTTGATTCAAGTTGTAGTACACCTCATAGAATAATATCAGTTACTACTTCATCACATTCTGTTAGAATATTAAGAACTGGTACTTTAGGACCAGTACAATGGGCTAGTTCGCAAGTACGATATGGAAAATCAAACGTAAAATCTAAAGTAGATAAAAACGTTAAAGATTTATATTCATCTTCATATTTAAATGGTTCAAGTTATTTTTCATTAATATTATACTCAAATCGTGGAGCAATAGCAGGAGATGCTAGTTATACCCTTCATGAAAAAGGTGCTCAATATTTGCTTAGAATTGAAACAATGCAAAATGCTTCTGATTATGGCTCAGTTGATGGTTATGCTTTTCCAACAGCTATATCTGATGTGATTTTATCAACTGGTTCAACAACTTTAAAATTTAATAAGAATGCTAGTACAATTGCAAATTCTTGGATGGCAGCAAGTGGAGCGGAATGGACCATTCACAGATGGAATACGGCTCATAGCTATTTCTTAGGTAGTGGAAATGGTAAATTATGTGGTAATAGTACATCAAGTGTAAGCCATCATACTAATTGTTCAGGTTCAGCATACTATACAAGTACAACACATTATTTTAGACTTAATTTCAATTTAAAGACTAATGTAGTATTCTGTGGAGGTTCAGGAACTATTTCGGATCCTATTAAGATAGGAGATGGAAGCTGTCCTAATTAAATTTAATTTAACAAATTTAGAGAGCACATATTCGTGCTTTCTTTTTTTATATTTTTTAGTAAATTATTGTAAAGAAATGGTAAAATTAAACTTTTTTTATTGAAAAAACAATTAAATAAATGTATAATGGTATATAGTAAAGGTAGAGAGGTATAATATGAAAAAGAAAAAAGGTTTTACATTGGTGGAATTATTAGGAGTAATAGTTGTATTATCAATTGTAATGGGGTTAGCGGTAGTAACTTACATAGGATTAAATCATGGGGTAGATGATACTTATTATGATAGTTTGGAAGAATCTTTGAAGATGGCAGGCTCAGATTACTTTTATTATAATAAGAAAGATGCACCAGCTATATTTGGTGAACAAAGGATTGTCAGTTTAAATTATCTTCAAGAAAATAATTATATGCAAGATGAATTAAAAGATAAAAATGGAAATCCTTGCGATTTAGAAAATAGTATAGTAGGAGCTTATAAAAATAGTATAGACTCAACTGTATATTATTCATGTTTAAGTTGTGGAGAATATACAACAAACAGTGATATATGTAATGGAGAAATAGACTATACTTTAAGTGTTAGAGGAAAAGTAGAAGGAAGTAATGAAACTTATAACTTAGATGGAAGTAAGTGGGTAAGTAAAAATGTAGTATTAACATTTGAAACAGCAAATGATATAGATACAGTATATCTAAAAGGAACAACAAAAAGCTGTAAAATGCAAGAAAATGGAAGAGTAAGAACTTGTACAATAACGTTAGATACAACAGGAAAATATACATATTATGGAGCAACAGGAGATAAGAAAACTAAAGAAGAACAAATTGAAGTAAAAATAGATAAAACAGCTCCAAGCTTTACTTTATCAAAAAGTAGTTCTCAAGAAATAGAGACAACAGGAACGACTGCAAGCATAACAAATCAAATTCAAAATATAGTAGATAATGAAAGTGGAATAAGAGAAGTAGAATATTCATTTGTTTCAAACGGGCAAAGTGATTATTATAATAGACAAGATGTAGGTAGCAGTGTATCAATAAATAAAACATTAAACAGAGGAAAATATACTTTAAAAGTAAGAGTATATAATAATGCAGGATTAAAAACAGAAAAACAAGTATCATATGATGTATATAAGAAAATTAGTACACCAAGTAGTGGAAGTTATTGTAAGAGTGGATTAGTTTATAATGGCTCATATCAAACTTTAACATATTCCGCTAGTGAATTTACATATTCAAATAATTATCAATTAAATGCAGGAACTTATAGTGTTAGAACAAGTATTAATTCAGGATATCGTTGGAGTGATAATACTACATCAGATAAGTATATAAGTTGTAGTATATCAAAGGCAACTCCATCATTTAGTGTAAGTCCATCAAGTGGAAGTGTTCAAACAGGATCTTCAACAAGCTATACAGCAACTTCAAGTGTTAATGGAACATTTTCAAATTATGCTAGTTCATCATCTATAGCTTCTGTAAGTTCAAGTTCTAAAAGTGGATATAGTGAGACAATAAGTGTAACAGGAAGGAGTTCTGGAAGTACAACAATATATGTTGATTTTACTCCATATGATTCAACAAATTATAGTTCAAGAAGTGGAAGTTATTATATAACTGTAACATCTCCACCTCCAAAACCAACTCCAACTCCAACACCTACACCAACTCCAACACCGACTCCGACACCTAAAACGGTAAGTTATACAATTAATTATTATGGAGTTGAAAGTAATGGAACAAAAGTAGCTTTACAAAGAGCTTATACTGGAACAGGAACGGTAGGTTCAACTGTAAGTGGACCAACACCACTTCCAACATTTACTAATTATAAAACTCCATCTGTTCAATATTTCACATTATCATCAGGTTCTAATACCTTTGAATATTTATATTATAGTAGTATACAAGGAACTCAATTCTGTGCAACCTTCAATGGAAACGGAGCTAATGTTTCAAGTAGTTCAGTTTGCTGTACTGCAATAGTAGCTTCTAAAGGATGTGAAATTACAGCACCTTCAATAAGTAGATCTGGATATAATGTTGTTGGCTTTGGAACATCCAAAACATCAACTAGCTCAACTTTGGATGTAGGAGAGAAAGTTACAATCAAAAAGGACAAAACTTATTATGCAGTTACTTATAGAACTGTAAACTTGAGTGTAGAAGTTAATAAACCTTCTGATGCTATCTCAGCAACTAATGGTAGTTCAAGTAAAACTGGAAAAATATACAATACCAAGACTTCAGTTTCTGTATCAATTCCAGGAACTAGTAGTAATTTGTGTGTAACAAGTTCTTCTAAATGGGTTGGATATAAATTAGTTGGTTTCTCAACCTATTCAGGTGGAAGTGCCACATATTCAGTCGGCGGAAGTGCAAGTATATCGTCTGATACAACTTTATATGCAGTTTGGGGTAAATCTTTATCAGAACTTGATTTATCTCAAAAATACTTATGGTGGTATAAACATGGTCATAAAAGTGGAAAAAGAGAACACTATACAACAGTATATTGTGATGAAAAAACAGTAATCGATAAAAAAACACATAGTCTTAATGCTGGTTCGGGATTTGGAACAATTAAGTGTACTAAAGGAATTATTACAAATGCTATGAATGCTGCAGGTGATTATGGTGATATATGTGTTGTTGCTATCACTAATTGGCCGTCTTGTACGAATAGAAAAAACAGTTGTAATTAAAAAATTATATTTGAAACAAAATAACAGATGCCATTTATCTGTTATTTTTTCTTGTAATTTACTTAACTTTATTATATAATACATATAGATTTGGAGGAATTTAATATGCAAGATAAATTAACTAAAGAAGAAGTTATGCATGTACTTGATTTAGCAAGACTTGATGCTACTGATGAAGAAATAGAAAAATATAGACGAGAATTAAAAGTTATGATTTCAGAGATAGATAAGATTAAAGAATTGAATGACTTTGATGAAGATATTTTAATAGCTCCTTGGGTAAATGATGCAACCTATAGAGAAGAAAACTTAGAAATTAAAAATGGTGATATTTTAAAAAATGTTCCTAATAAAAAAGGTAATTTTATTTGTTGTGATGTTGAGGTGTTAAAAGATGAATAATTATTTAGACTTAAGTATTGAAGAAATTCATGAATTATTAGAAAATAAAAAAATTAAACCTATTGATTTAGTAGAAGAATCTTTTAATAAAATAGGAGATAATTATTTAAATGCTTTTATTACTCTTGACTATGAAGGAGCTAAAAAAAGAGCTTTAGAGTTAGAGAAAATGGAAGTACCTCATGATAATTTGTTATTTGGTCTTCCGATTGCAATTAAAGATAATATTATGGTTAATGATTTAAAATGTACTTGTGCATCACATATTTTAGAAAATTTTGTAAGTATTTATGATGCTAGTGTAGTAGAGCAGATAAGAAATGCAGGAATGATAATTATTGGTAAGACAAATATGGATGAGTTTGCTATGGGTTCAACAAGTGAAACTAGTTACTTTAAAGCTC
>CANRCN010000092.1 GCA_947629135.1 uncultured Bacilli bacterium
TCAATACTACAATTTAATGTTTTAACAATACTACCATCGTCAAAAGCATAACCAACATCAGTTGTTGCTGTTACTTTATAATCACCAGCATCTTTTCCAACTTGATTATCATAAGTAACCCCAACTCCACCAGTTACAAGTGGTTGACTATTTCCACTATAAACTAAATCATTACAAGTACCAAGAGTTGCAATTTTATTTTTTGCAGTAAGATTTACTTTTGCAGGTTCAGTATCAACAGTGGTATATTTTGTAGGAGCAACAACATAAGGTGAATTCTCAGTACCCTTACCACTTATTATATATGCATCTGATTTTAAATATAATGTTGGGAAAGCATATGAACTACTATAAGAAGAAGTATACGAAATACCACTACCAACATATAAAACATTATATTGAGAAATATATGGAGATATTGTCCAATTCCAATTTGAAAAATTTCTCATAGTTTTATACATCCAATTATATGAATAATTTCCACTTATATAACTAGTCCAATATTGGCTATCTGTCGAAAATCCAAAATCAGATGGATACATCAAGCCAATTTTACCAGTCCAACTTGCTTGACTACCAGGCCAAATTTTACCAGCTTCGCATGATGTTAAAGAAGTACATTTTTCTGTTCCCCTTTCATATCCATAAACATCTGCTACTGTCTTACTAGAATAAGATACATTTCCCAAATAATATTTAGAATCTGCAACCATACTTTTAGCTGTTGATGATAACGTATTATAATATCCTCCTCCATTATCACCTTTTGAATTTAACCAATACATTAAACCAGCTTTTGTCCAATCATTAGTACTTGCATAACCACCATTATCATAAGTACGACCCCAATAACTATAACCATCAGAAGATCTTACATGATACTGAATACCATCAACTACATAATAATCATTAGGGTAAAGTCCATATATATATTGATTTCGTATAATCTTCAAATGTTCTTTATTATTTTCATCTTTAAATACTCCAATTATTCGCCATAACTCATCATTAAATTCAATATAATTATTAACATTTACACCAGAATATCTATATTCACGAATTGTCTTTTCTTCCTCTTCACTTGTTACTTTTTCATTTTCAGTTGATACCCCTATTACACCATTATCTTTTCCAAGAGTATCTTTTATAACTGTCGTTGCAACTCCAGATACATCTTCATCATCTTCACTTTCTATTACCTCAAAATCAATATAGTCACTATTTGACTTTGTATCTGTAGTATTATTTGGTGTAATAGAATACCGTAATCTAGCTTTACCAGGAGTATCACCACCCGTAACTATAACATCTATATAAGAACTAGATGTTTTAGATAAAGGAGTTACCTTAATTTCTCCTGGATAAGAAGAAGTTTTCGTTTCTAAAGTCACATCAAATTTACCAGTTTCATTTGATGATAGTCTGATTTTTCTTTGCTCTCCCTTAGCAATTTTATAATTATCATAATAATTATTTTGAAAAGAATTTGAAAGAGTAGCCGTACCTTTTTGAATTGTATAAGTATACGTTCTAGAAGTTGACAATTTAAATTCATAATTCTTATATTTACTATATGTACCACTAAAAGATAAACCACTTACCTTTTCTATATTGTAGGTATTAAGAGTTTTATACGTATCAACAGTAAATGATCCATAAATATAAACATCATTATCTGTATGTCCACTAGCTCTTACTGATGAAATATCTGAAGTATAGCTTATAGATGGTGATGATCTATAATATACAGTCGAATTAGTAGAACTAGGAGTTATTGTTACAGGTATTTTATTTATTTTACAATTTAATTTTTTAGCATCAACTGTCTGGTCATTCCATATATATCCATCTTGCAAAGTTGCCGTAATAGTATAATCTCCTGCATCAGTATATTTGTGAGTACTATATGTTACTCCAGTCGTTGATGATGAGTAAAGTAATTCTCTTTCCGTACCATTGTATGTTAGATTATTACAACTTGTTAAAGAAACTGTAGTATATTTACTACTTGTTACTTCATACGTTTTAGAAGCAACATCAACATTATTTGTATCGTTAGGTATAAATGCAATACTAATTGTATCTTTAGCTACACTAGTTGGAATAACTATTGTTATTTCATTACCACTTACACTGGTTTCGACCAAAGGATTAGTGGGAGTAGCAGTATATCTACCTGAAATACTCTTATTTAAAGTTGCCTTAATTTTTTTAGTCATTTTTGAGCTTGCAATTGAATTTTCAGGTAATTTTGCAATAGTTATAGATAAACTAGGTTTTACAATCTTAAAGGTAGCATCTACTAACTTAAATTTATAATTTTTGGCCTTAAATGCATAGTTATCCCTTAATTTAAATGATCCAGGTAATATCTTGTAACTTCCAACATCAGTTCCTGATTCTCTTGAAAGACTTCCAGAAAAACTAGGACTTTCTCCTGAAATTGTATTATCATAAGTAACTCCAATTGATGGATCACTACTCGAAAATTCTTTTTGAAGTCCACTATTTGGGGTTACAGTTAATTCTCTTTGCTGTAAAGTACATTTTAATTCTTTATCAACTGAAGTATTATCTTCCCATACATAATTATCATCGAGTTTAGCTGTAATTGTATAAGTTCCAGCATCAACTTGTAAATTATTTTTACTATAAGTTATACCTTCACCTTCTGTATCACCTAAATTTAATAAATCATGCTCCATTCCATCATAAACAAATGAATTATTACATGTTCCAATTGTTGCTACTTTGTATTTTTCTCCTTTAAGTGTCAACTTTTTAATAACAGGAGTGTACATATCAGCATTTTTTGGTGAAAATTTAACCATTAAAGTGGCTTGAGAATTATTTGGTAAAGTTACAGTTATTTCATTTCCTTTTACACTTGCTTTAGCATTTTCCCCTGTTATACTTGCTGTATAAATACCATCTACTCCCAAATTATTACTTGCAATAATCTTTTTGGTTATACTATCACCTGATAATAAATCGGCATCTTTAGTTTTATTTAATATTAATTCTAATTTATCCCCAACTATTTCATAATAAGCTTCATCTAAAACTATTTCATAATTACCACTATAACTACTAACAGCTAAAGTACCTTGATTTATCAAATATTTTCCTGGGGTACTTCCTTGCTCTCTTTGAAGAGTTCCTGAGAAAGTTGGCTTTTCATTATAAAGATTTCCTGTAAATCCATATGTTAATGTCTTTTCTGGGTCTCCTTGTTTAACTTTAATATTATCTGGAATAACCCTTAATTTTCTTTTTTTAATGCTACAGTCTATAGTTTTAGTAGAAGCAGATGTACCATCATCCCATTTATATCCTTCCTTTAAAGTAGCTGTTATATGATATGATCCTACACTAGTACCAGTTGGATTATCATAAGTTACTCCTATTCCATTATCAATCAAGATTCTATTTTCACCATTGTAATATAATTCATTACATGTTCCAATATCAGCAACTCTTGAACCTTTAGCATGAACAGTAGAAGCTTCAGCAGGTTCAAAATTTGTAGGATCTGTTGTCTCAAAACTTGCTATAATGTCTACTTCAGTATCTGCAAGCATCTTAATAGCAACAACATTATCTCCTTCTTCTGTAGAAGATCCATAAGCTGGAGTAGAAAAAGTTATTTTAACTTTTCCTGGGGCATTAGGTGGAGTTACAATTTTCTTATATCTTTTAATAATATAAATTCCAGATATTTCATCATCTACTCCTATTCTTTCTAACTCTACACCAACTTTAATTTTATTTATTTTACATTTTAAAGTTTTATCTCCTACACTGCCATCATCCCATATATATTCTGGATTTAGTTTGGCAGTAACATCATAAGTTCCAGCATCTGTTTGTAAATAATTACTATATTCAATTCCTTCTCCATTTGTTTCACCTAAATTTAATATATTTTGTTGATATCCAGTATAGTTAGAATTATTACAAGTTCCAATTTTTGCTTGCTTATAAGTAGAACCATTAATTGTATATACGGTAGTTACTGGATCATAATTAACACTATCTCTTGGTGTAAACTTTACAGTTATTTGAGTTGTTAAAGTCTTAGGTAATGTTACTGAAATAACATTATTAGAAACTATAGCTGTAACACTTTTATCTGCAACACTAACACTATATAAACCATTTATATCTAAATTATTTGATGCTACAATTTTCTTGGTTACTTTTTCCCCATTAATTGAATTATCAGCAGTTCTATCTAAAATTATTTTTAAATCTGATTTATTTATATTAAATTTAATATCTGCTAATTTTATTTTATAATTGCTTGCTTTAAACGTATCATTATCTTTCAAAGTTAAAGTTCCAATTAAGAATTTATATGAACCTACATTTTCTCCTTTTTCTCTTTCTAATTTTCCTTCAAATAAAGGTACTTGTGGTTCAATTGCTCCTGAATTTGTATAAGTTATTTCTTGATCTTTTTCTCCAAACTTCTTCTCAGTATATGTTGGAGTAACTAAAATATCTTTTGGATTTATTTTACATGTAATAGTTCTATCTCCAGTTGAATCATCTAATTCCCATTTAAATCCTGATTGTAGTTTTACTTTAACTTCATAATCATTAGCCTCTGTTCCAGTTGCATTTTCATAAGTTACACCTATTCCATTATCTATTAAAGTTTGTGAACTTCCATTATAAGTTACATCTTTACAT
>CANRCN010000093.1 GCA_947629135.1 uncultured Bacilli bacterium
CTGGTACGCGGGCGGCTATTTGGGCTACCTCGGCGTCTATAACTTCAGCCGCGGCGTGCGTCCAAGTCTTAATCTGAAATCCCAAGCAATAATTTTTGAGGGTGAAGGAACATCTGAAAATCCATACCAATTATCAGGGAATTAATATTATCAGGGAAAATTTGTGAAGAACCAAATATATAAATGGTTCTTCTTTTCTTTTTCCCTGATAACGTTTATAAACTTAATAACTGAGCTAGTAAATCTTGGTCATCATTCCAATCTCCTAATTCACTAGAAACATTAGTTGGGCTCGCATTTCTTATTGCATCAAACTTATCTTCCTCTAATACTTTTGCATATTCTTCTGTTGTTGCTATTGATTCATGTCCTAATAAATCTCTTAAATATATTATAGGAATTCCTGCTGATAATAAATGTATTGCTCGTGTATGGCGAAAAGTATGTGGTGTAATATTTTTTTCAATATTGACAGTATATTTTTTTATTATATCTTTAATAAAGTATTCACTCATACAATTACCGGTTTTATTTTGAAATAAATATCCATTTTTAATATTAAATTCTTTTTGATATTTTAATATTAAGTCTTTTGTCACATTCATTATTGGAACTATTCTTTCTTTTTTACCTTTTCCGTCTAAAATAACATATTTTTCTTCTAAATTAATATCTTCAACTTTTAGTTTTATTATTTCACTTGCTCTTGCTGCTGTATCATATAATAAAACTAATAACATAAAATTTTTTCTTCCTTTAATCGTTGAAACATCAATACTTTCTAGTAATTCTTTAAGCTCATCTTCTGTTAAATAATCTATTATTTTTTTAGAAAATTTCTTAGCTTTGATTGCTAAAACTTTTCTAATATTACTTATATTTTCAACTTCATCAATTAGACAAAATTGATAAAATGCTTTTATACATGCTAATCTTTGATTTCTTGTTCTTATTGAATTATGTCTTTCTTCTTCAAGGTAATTAAGAAAATCTGTAATATCCTCTTTAGTTATTTTGGCAAACGTAATTTCGTTTATTTTGTAATTCTTTTTATTTACTAAAAAATAGATTAATAATTGAAAGGTATTTCTATAAGAACGTTTAGTATTATCGCTTAAATTTCGTTCTAATATTATATATTCTTTCAAAAATTTGGATAAATAATAAGGAAAATCTTTATTCATATTCATCTACCTCCTCTAAACTAGGTATTAATATTCCTAGTTTCTGTTCTGATATTTTTCCTACTTCATTTATAATTGTTTTGGTTATTTTAAAATAATATGCAAGTGCTTTTAGGCTTTGATGACCTAAATGAACTTGTAAAACTGGTAAAATAACATTAACATCTTTACCATCTATTAATACTTTTTCTAGGTAATGTATAATAAAACAATGTCTAAAATTATGAACTCTATGTTTATTAGTTTTAGTAAATCCTGCAAGCATTAACATTTTAGTAAAATTACCTTCAATCGTTTTTTCTGAAATTTTACTTTCTGTTATTTTAAAAAAATAATCTTCTAAATCACTGTTAAAATGAAATTTAGAGTGATACTCTAAAATTTCGTTATTTAATGATTTAGGAAGATAGATTAGTCTTTCTTGCCCATTTTTTGTATCTTTTAAGTAAAAACATTCATCATTAACTATATAATCTTTTATTTTTAAATCAAGTACTTCGCCAATTCTCATTCCTGTTTGATATAATATCTTAAATATTAATGGTAAAGTTTTATGTCTTCTATATGAATATGGCAAGGATTTAGCTACTTCATAAGATGCATTAATTAATTTTTTTATTTCTTTTTTTGAATATATATAGGGTATATAGTTATTATGATTTTGAGGATATAATTTCATAGGTATTTGATAGGCATCAATATTTTGAGTTTTTAAATATTGGCAAAATTCTCTCATAACTCCCATATTTCTTGCAATTGTATTACTACTTAAATTAAGATTTATTCTCGCATATTTTTCAGTTATTTCTTTAGTTATTGCTTCAACATTTTCTTTTATCAAAAAGTTTGTTATACATCTAATAACAATTATTTCAGTTTTGTATTTATAGCCTAAAAATTGTTTTTGTTTGATAAAGTTTTCACCTAATTCTTGCCAATTATTCATCTTCTACCTCCAAAAAGCATTCTTTTAACTTATTTTTATTAACTTTAATATAAGTTTTTGATGTGGTTTCTATTGAATCTCCTAAAGAAGATGCTATAATATTAACTGGGATTTCATTATTAAGTAAGTTCGTTGCGAGTGAATGTCTTAAATTATGAATTCCTTTTTTATTTTCAGAATTATATTCAACATCTATCTTTTCAAAGTATTTGTTGAAAGATTGAAATTTATTTAATTTTTCAAATGGATATTTATGGATAACAAATAAATATTCATTATTACACTTCGGTCTTCCATTCTTAATATAATCAATGATTGTCCAACCAACTTCTTTTGTTAAAGGTAAATTATTTAAGTTGTTGTTTTTAGTTTGATAAACTATTAATTTATGATTTTTCCAATCAATGTCTTTTAATTTAATGTTTAAAATTTCACTTACCCTTAAACCCAATCTTGCTGCAATCAAGATAATTGCATAATCTCTTTTTTGAATTGCAGTTTCTTTAGATATAATACTAAGAAGATTTTCAACACTTTCAGGTTTTAAATAAGTTGGTATTTTTTTTCTTTGATTTCGTTTAATTTTAGGAATTAAATAACTTAAATCTTCTTGTATTATTCTTTCAATAAATAGATAATTCAAGAAATCTTTTAAAACATAGAAGTTTCTTCGTTTAGATACATTGCCTTTATCAATAGTTTCATTAATAAATATAATAATGGTATCTCTATTTATCTTATCTAAAGATGAAATTTTTAAATTATGAAAGTAAGATAATAATCTAATTAAATAATCTTTCTTATTTTTTAAACTACTTTCAGAATTGCATCTATCATTTTTGCAATAATTAATGTAGTTTTCTAAAATGGTATTCCAGTTGGCTGGATATTCAGAATATAACGCATTAGGTAAGCATTTGTTTATCATTTTAATTTTATAAGAATCAAAATCATCTAGCATCTTCTTGGAACGCATGAGTTGCTGATGATGAGATTTTGATTCATTAGAATAGGTACTAACGTCAAATTGATACCAATCTAATAAAAATTTAGAATAGTCTTCTTCTGAATAAATGAAATCATCTTCTTTTTTCCATTTGATATATTTATTCCAAATTCGTTGATAACCATCCATAGTTGAAATAGAAAAACCTATTTCAATTGCCTCCTTTCTTATTTTTTTTATATGAGTTTTAAAATCAGATGTACTCATAAAAACATCCCCCTTTCCGCTGGATACTAAGCCAGCAGCTAATATTATAAACGTTATCAGGGAAAAAGAAAAGAAGAACCATTTATATATTTGGTTCTTCACAAATTTTCCCTGATAATATTAATTCCCTGATAATATATATTATCAGGGATCCCAGATAATACCAAATAAAATTAGGTAATTAATTTAAAAATTCTTAAATTAATTAAGAGTTTTTTCTGTATACCCAAATGTGTAGTAATTAGGACTAAAGTTATCACAACTATTGATTAAATAATAATTATATGATATTGTTTGATACATATATGAATGATTTTCATCAATTTGTACATGAATTATAGGCTAATTATGTATAATTAATCAGAATGAAATATTATTGTGATAACATAATAGGAATGTAATTGAGAAGTGTTGCGATAATATTTCTTTAAAGTATAGGGATTGACCAAAATAAAGATAGTATATAAATTTTGTAATTTACTTTATAAGTCATTTATGATAAAATATTTATAGAAAAAGGAGCTGGTGATAATGGATTATAAGCCTATTGCACTTGGAACGGAAGATTTTAGAGAAATAATTGAAACAGGAAGTTTGTTTATTGATAAGACCTTATTTATAAAAGAACTAATTGATAATACTTCAAAAGCAATATGTATTCCAAGACCAAGAAGATTTGGAAAAAGTTTAAATATGTCAATTTTGGACTATTATTTTAATCTTGAATATAAAGATAATAAATTATTTGATGGACTTAAAATAATGGAGCAAGGTGATAAATATTTTAAGGAAATGAATAAATATCCTGTTATTTCATTAAGTTTAAAAGAAACAAAAAAAGATACTTATCAAGAATTTATTGATAAATATAAAACTTTAATGTCAGAGTTATATAAAAAATATAAATTTATATTAGATAATCCTGATGTTAATGTATCTTTTTATAATAAGATAATTAATATGGAAGAAGATAGTCAATTAGCTGATGCGTTATCATATTTAGTTAGGGATTTAAGTAAATATTATGGATTACAAGTAATAGTATTACTTGATGAATATGATGCTCCAATTTTATATGCTTATGAAATGGGATATTATGATGAAATAATAAAATTTATAAAACAATTATTTGTAACAACATTTAAGGATAATAGAAG
>CANRCN010000094.1 GCA_947629135.1 uncultured Bacilli bacterium
GGATAATATTATATGCCATTATAACTTCTCCTTAAATCTAAAATTATATACACACCCTTCTTTGGGCAAGAAAAGCACTATATATAAAGTATCATTATGCACAATTGATGGATTTTTAGCCCCATCTTCCAATACATTCATTTGACTAGAATAATGCACCACACGATGTAAATTATACCATATTTTATGCATTTTGTCAAATTTTAAGAACTCAAATTGGTAAACCAGTTTTTTTATTTTCTATTTTGATAACGTTTTATCTTTTTCACTTTCATCAGTTACTATTGTAATTGCTTTGTCTAAGAAAGCATTGAATTGATCTTTGTAAACTAATAATATTTTTTTGGTTACATCAATTACTTCAGAAGCTTCTATACCTAAAAATTCTGATATTGACTTAGTTGAAAAATATTTGCCATCTATATATCCTAATTTTAATGATATAATTACAGCTTCTTTTACTGATAAAGTACTTAGCATTTGAGCAAATGAAGGTGTTTTTAATAATTCTAATATCCTTACATAATCTTCTTTTGTCACCATTGGTATAGATTTATCATCAATTTGTTCATTTTGCACTTCTTTAGGAATTTCTGTTGAAGGTACTTCTTGAAGTGTTGTTTCTTCTTGATTAATTTTATTATCGTTTTTTACTTCTTTTAAAGAACTCGTTTCATCAGTATTTATTACTGGCTGAGTATTAGCTTTTTTATGTCTTATATTTCTTGGCCTATTTGGATTTGCTAGTAATCTTTTCATTAAAGGAAGTAGGGCACCATAAAATCTATTCGTTTGTTCTTTGGTTAATTTTGTATGTGTAGGATTATCTAAATCTTCACCATATCTAGCTGCTAATAATTCCCTTTCTTCATCAGTTAATTTTGTTAACATTTTATTTACTTGTTCTCTGGTATAATCACCAAAATATTCATATAGTGTTTGTAATTTTGCCATTTTATCATCTTCCTCCTTTTCTTTATATTTATAATTTTTAAAAAATGATGATTTATATGGGGTTTTGGCTTCTCGATATCTTGCTCTAAATTTTTCTATATTTTGTAAAGATTTTTCAGGATGGTCCATATATACTGCTAATTCTTTGATGTGTTTAGATCTTCTAATTTTCATTATAGCTTTTTCTTCAAGTTGCCTAACTCTTTCTCTACTTATATTATATATATTTCCAACTTCTTCTAAAGTCATAGGACTTTTATCATCAAAACCAAATCTCTTCATTAAGATATCGGCTTCTCTTTCTGTTAAACGACATTTTTCAAAAAGTTTTTTTATATTAGATTGTAAAGTATCATCTATAACAATATCTTCTGGTGTTTTTTCACTTACTACAATAAAGTCTCCTAATTCGGAATCTTTTTCTTCACCAAAAACAACATTTATGCTTACGGTATCGGTTTGAAGTTTATGTAATTTAACTACAGTTTCTCTTGGTAATCCCATTTCCTTGGCTATTTCATCTATTGTTGGACTTCTACCAAGATTATTTTCTAGGGTTATTGCTATCCTTCTATATTCACTAACTTTATTATATAAAACAGATGGGATTCTGATGTTTCTTCCTTTTTCTTCAAGTGCTCTCGCGATAGCTTGTCTGATTCGCCAAGTTGCATAAGTTGAAAATCTATATCCTCTTTCAACATCAAACTTATCTACGGCTGTCATTAATCCTAAATTTCCTTCTTGAATAAGATCTAAAAAAGGTAATCCTCTTCCTATATATTTTTTAGCTATACTAACTACTAACTTTAAATTACTTTCGATAAATAATTTTTTAGCTTTTTGATCTCCTTGAGCAATTTTTCTTGCTAGATTTTTTTCCTGTTCTGCTGTTAATAAAGGTCTTCTTCCAATTTCTTTTAAATAAAATTTAACACTATCACTAGAGAAGTCATTATTATCATCATCTAGGAATATATCATCACTTTCTTTAATTTCTATATTATTTAACATACAATATGTATCAATTGATAATAACAATATATTATTATCAATTATTTCTTCTATTTTTCCTGAAATAATTCGATTTTGATATTGTTCAAATATTAATTTTATCATTTCACTATAAGTTTTATTGCTAGTAATTAAATCAATTAATATATCTGATGTAGGAATATAATTATATGTTTCTAAAAATTCATCAAAGTTTTCAAAATACTTTAAAACTTCATTTAAATCATTTATATTTAACATTTTATTATTGATATAATTATTTAATAGTAAAAGAGTTTCTTTAGGATTAGAAAACATTTCTTTAACTTTATAAGATAATTGAAATATTATCTTTCTTTGAATAAATTCTTTATAATCTTGATTTTCTTTATAAGTTACTTTAGAATCATTTATTTCATTTAAAACTAATTCATAAAAATCTTTGTCACTTATTTCAATATAATCAAATAGAGATTTTATATCTTTAATAGTAGGTAATAAAATATTATATAATTCTATAGAACTTAATTGTTGTATTTCTTTATAATCTAATTCCAATTTTATACCTCCTATTAGTTATTAATAACTTAAAAAAGACTTGAGTAATATTTTATCACTTTTCTTTTTTATGGTAAATAACTTATAATTATTTTTATTTCTTTTTTATTAAATATATTTCTTTATTTAATGAACTTATTTTATCACTTTCCATTGTATAAGAATCATTTAACTCTCGTTTTATAAAATCAAATAAATATTTAAAAGAAATTAAAATTTTATAATAATCATATGAATTTCTATCTAGAACTAAACCAAAAAATCTATTATTAAATGGATAATTAAATGTATTAATTAAATCTAATAATTGATCATTAGTATAAAAACCATTAGAAATAACGGAATGAAACTTATTAATATCAGGGCTTATATAACGACCGCGACTACCTTCAAGGGCTTTAGGATCTATAACTTTAAAGTATTCATCACCAGCTAAATTTTTAGGAATAACGATTCCTTCATTTCTATCTAAATATCCTTTTGCTCCTTGAATATTACTTTCAAGTAATTCTTGATAAATAACTTTAGTAGATAATAAAAATTGTTTATAGCCTTTTAAATATTTAGATAAAGAATTATTTACATTTTGATTTAATTCTAATATGTTATTTGAATTTTTAGGATTAAATCCATTTAAAATCATATATTCAAGTAATAATTTAGCATCATCTTCATATAGTTCCATAAAAATCCTCCAACGATGTGATATCATATCAAATAATTATTTGTTTGTCAAATAAATAATTAATGTATAAAATATGAATAATAAAAGAGATGTTCACTGGTGATAATTACCAGCAAGCATCTCTTGTTAATAAAATATCATAATATTATTTGATTGTCAAATATTAAAGATAATGTAACATCAATAAAACAATTGAGAATTACAAAAAGGTTGTTGTATCCTCTTATTGAAAGAAAAATAAAAAATGATAAAAAATCAAGAAATTAATTGCCAAAATAGAGGAAGAAATAATTTGGTGGTGGATAGGAGAGGAGTGTTAAAAATAATAGTTCTTTTTATATTTATTAAAATAAAAAAAAGAACGAGGTATGGTTTAATTTCCATATCAAGTCCTTTTTGACTTTAATATTAATCTTTTTTCTTATGAAATCTACTTTTTAATTTTTCTAGTATTTTATTTCTTTCTTCGTCACTTGAATCTTGCCATATGATTTCAAAGAAAACACCCATACCAGGTAGAGTTACTTCATCTTGTTCCTCAATACTTTCTTCAATTGCTCTTTTAATAGTATCAGTATCATCATCTTTAAAATTATTGATGATATAATCTCTTATTTTAATATCGTCCATATTTTCATCCTTTCGTAAATATTATGTATATATTTACATTTTTTATGTAAAATTATTAAAAATATTTAGAAAAATATTTACAAAAAGGAAGAGATTAACTATAATTATAATTGAAGTTAGGCATAAAGTGGGGAAAAGTGGTGAAGTTTTATGTTGATGGGAGAATATCGAAATAGTTTAGATGTTAAAGGAAGAATAGTTATTCCAAGTAAATTTAGAGAAGAACTTGGAAATAAAGTTATTCTTACAAGAGGACTTGATGGTTCTTTATTTATCTATTCTGAAGATGCATGGAATAAATTAACAGAAAAACTTCAAACTTTATCTTTTACTGAAAAGGAATCAAGAAACTTTACAAGATTTTTGCTTTCTGGTGCCAATACTTTGGAATTTGATAAACAAGGTCGGATTATTAT
>CANRCN010000095.1 GCA_947629135.1 uncultured Bacilli bacterium
TTAAGATTATGCAGATTAAAGATATACTTGATAAAGATTCAAATATTAAATTTAATAATATTGTTTTAAATTCAAAATATGCTAAAAAGGGAGATTTATTTATTCCTTATGGAGGAATTGAAGATAGAACAATGTATATAAGAGATGCTTTAGCAAAAGGATGTAGTGCTGTTATTACAGATAAAGATTATGAAGATGATATTGGTAAGGTTTTTAAAGTAAATGATTTGGATAAAGAAATAATACATATATTTAATAAATATTATGATTACCCTTTAAGGGGAATTAAATTAATAGGAGTAACTGGAACTGATGGAAAAACGACCGTTTCAAGTGTTTTAAGTAATCTTCTTGATGCTCCTAGTTTAGGAACCAATGGATTCGTTTTGAATGGAAAAAGTACCCCATTAAGTAATACAACTCCTCCAATAGATTCTTTATACAAATGTTTTAAAGAAGCACATGATGCTAAATGTAAGAATATTGTTATGGAAGCTTCTAGTGAAGCATATCTTACAAGAAGACTTGGTGACCTTCATTTTGATATAGCTATTTTTACCAATATTACTAAAGATCATCTAGATAAACATAAGACATTTGAAAACTATTTAGAATGTAAATTAGAATTGTTTAAACATAGTAAAATAGGAATACTAAATCATGATAGTAAATATTACTATGATTTTCGTGATGCTTCTAAGGAATCTTATTCATATGGTTATAAAAGAGGCTCTACTTTAAGAATAATTAGTCAAAGATTATATATTGATAAATCAATTATTACATTCAAATATCAAGGAAAGAAATATAAATTAACTTATCCTCTTTTAGGTGGATTTAATGTATACAACATAGCAGGTATTATTTTAACTATGTTAGTTTTAGGATATAACATGGATGAAATATTCGAAAAATTTAATAATGTAAAGCAAGTAAAAGGAAGAATGGATATAGTTTATAAAAAAGATTTTGGAATAGTAATTGATTATGCCCATACAACTAATTCAACTACAAGTGTTTTAAAATTTTTCCGTAAATGGAATAGAAATATCATAACGATAGTTGGTTCTGCTGGAGGAAGATATAAAGAAAAAAGAAAAGAAATAGGTAAAGTTGCTTTAAGATATTCTAAAAAGGTAATATTTACAATGGATGATCCAAGATATGAAGATCCAAGTAAAATAATTGATGATATGTTAAGTAATACAACTAGAACTAATTATCTAAAAATAATTGATAGAGAAGAGGCTATTAAAACAGCAATTAAAATGGCTAAAAAAGGAGATTTAATTTTGATTCTTGGCAAGGGTGGAGATAGTTATATGTTAGTTGAAGATAAAAAAATTCCTTATAGTGATTATGAAACTGTTGAAAAAATACTTAAAATGTGATATGATAATAAGAGAATAAAGAAGGATATGATAAGATATAAATAATTCTAGTAGCTTATCAATTCATAATGGCTTAGTAACACCAAATATCTAAAAATTAAATACATAATAACCTAGTATTCATATACTATTAGTTTTATGTGTTTTTATATTATGGAGGTTAAAAGTGAAAAATAAAAATAGAAAATTTATTAAAATTGGAAAAATAGCTATTTTAGTATTTTGCATATTAACTATTTTTAATATTGTATTATTAATTAATAATAATTCATATGCTTTTTTTAAAAAAGAAGTTATATCTGATAAAAGAATAGTAGAGATTCATACTGCTAATGAGTTTTTAGGGAAAACAGGAGTTGATACATTAAAAACAACGTTAGGTCAAGAAGGCGGAATAATTGGAATAACTGAAAATAATGCTCTAACAACTAATAAAAATGATGATATAAGAGAATATAGGTATTCAGGATTGGATGTAAATAACTATGTTTATTTTAATTGCAAAGATAATATAGATGAACAAAGTGCAGAAAACTGTGAACTTTGGAGAATAATAGGAGTATTTAAAGATAGAGGATATAATAAAATAAAAATAGTTAGAGATAATGTTTTGACTTTGGATCAATTTCCAACAAATTATACAGTAGAAGATACAACATACAAAATAAAAAGTACGACTGCTAATTCAAATGGAGCATTTTGGAAGAATGTTAATCCATCAAATGATTGGTCAACGGCAGGAATTCAATATTGGTTAAATTCTCAAGGAACAGGAGATAAAGGATATTTAAGATATTTATACTATAATGCTCAAAATATGATATCTGATACCAAATATTATTTAGGAAACGTAAAATATGCTACAACTTTTATAGATGACACTCCTGTATCTGCATATGCAAATGAAAGAGCAGTAACAGGTTGTACTGATAATAAAGGACCAACTACTAACGATAGTAGAACTAATGTTGAAAATAATGAGAATTGTTTAGTATATGCTAATAATGCTGCAACCTGGACAGGAAAAATAGCATTAATGTATCCAAGTGATTATGGATTTTCAGCAGATAGTCAGTATTGGAATACAAAATTAGGAAAAGATTCGTTTAATGGAGAACCATCAAGTAGTAGTTGGTTTCAAAAAAGTTCAAATGTATCTACACATGAGTGGTTTTTAAATGGAAATACTGGAGGAGCAGGATTTGTTTCATATCTTAATTCAGAAGGTCGAATTACTACTCAAAAATCAACAGCAGCTTTACCATTAAGACCAACTTTATATCTTAAATCAGATGTATTAATAGATGGAGGAAGTGGAACAAAATTAGATCCATATAAGTTAGATAATGTATATTTAATGTTAAATAATGAAAATAGTAAAATTCCAACTAATAGAAAAGTAACATTCACAGCTACAACCAATGTAGAAGGTAATTTTGATGTAACTTCTGATAGAGTTGATGTAGCAATAATAGAAACTAGTTTAGATGAATCTAAAAAGGTATTAACAATATCAGTAACTGGGCAAATAGAAGGAGAAACTAACATAAAAGTAGTATTTACTCCAACTGATAAAAATTATAAAAAACAAATTGCAAATTATAAATTAGTAGTATCAAATGGAGAATTAGCAACAACAAAAATTAAATCTCAAATTGGTAAAGGAGGTTTAATTGGAGTAGTAGGAACTGACGAAAATATTAGTTCTGTAAAAACTGCAGAAGGAAATGAAATCAGAGAATATAGATATTCTGGAGCAGATGTAGATAATTATGTTTATTTCAATTGTAAAGATGAAATAGACCAAAATTCAACAAATTGTGAAACTTGGAGAATAATAGGAGTTTTTGATACTGAAATAGAAGATATTCCTGAAAGTGGAAGTACTTCTACAAAAACTGTATTAAAATTAGTTAGATCCGATTATCTCCAAAAAACAGAATTTCCTGAATCGTATACTGTAAATAATATTAAATACACTTTGCAAGATACTATGGGGATATATTGGAATAATAAACCTACAAGTCCAAATAGTGATTGGACAACAGCAGGTCTTAAATATTGGTTAAATTCTGAGTCTACAACAGATTCTGATAGTGGTTATTTAGAAACATTATCTATGAATGCTCAAAAAATGATTGCATCTGCAAAATATTATTTAGGAAATGTAATCGTTGAAACAGATACTCCAGCATTATCTTATGTACATGAAAGAGGAAGTTTAGCATGTAATAGTGCTATTACTACTTCTACGAGTTGTTCTGGAGGAGATGTTTGGTCTAGTAATAAGGAAATGTGGATAGGAAAAATAGGTTTAATGTATCCTAGCGATTATGGGTTTAGTACAGATAGTCAATATTGGAAAATAAGTATGAAAAAATTTAGTGAGCAAGCAGAATTTACATCTCCTTGGACATTAGATAAAAAAATGGCTTTTATTTCTCCAACAGCTGAACGATATATGTATACAGTTGGTATAATTAGTGGGTCAAATATAACAACGACATATTGTAATACCGTTCCATATAATATTAGACCTGTGCTATATCTTAGAGATGATATTAATATTTTTGATGGAGATGGAACAGAAAAAAATCCATATAAATTATTAGACTTAAAAAATTAGAGTTAAGTAAAAATACTTAATTCTTTTTAATTTTACTTTTTAAATTTAAAAAAATATGATATTATTATTTTGAAAATATATAATAAAGGAGAGATAGGTTATGAAAAGAAATATTAAGACAAATTTAAT
>CANRCN010000096.1 GCA_947629135.1 uncultured Bacilli bacterium
AGTGTTTCTACTCATATTGATGATAAGTATGCTAAAGAAAGTGAATTAAAAATTGAAATTCATAAGCTTATTAATACTATTGATAGTTATCCTAAACTATTAAGTGTAAAAGAAGAATTTACAGATAGATTTGGAGAACCTAGTGAAGAGATACTTATTTATATGTATCAAGAGTGGTTTGAAAAACTTGCTAAAGATAAAGGTGTTGAAGAGGTTATTACAGGAAAAGATAAAATTGAACTTTTATATTCAATTGATGCTTCTAAAGAAATTGATGGTGAAGAGTTATTCATGAAAGCTTATAGTATTACTCGTAATTTTAGTTTTAGTTATCATAATTTAAGATTACACATAACTTTAAGTTTAAGAGGTTTAGCTAAACATCCAATTTATTATTTAATTGATTTATTAAATGAAGAAAATACAAGTAATTAAAAAGATATTTATTATTAAATTAATTTATTATATAATAATATCATAGAAAAGAGGGATGATATGGATATTTGCTTAAATACTTTTTTTCTTAGAATTATATATTTAGTAAAAGTAGCAATAAATTTAATCAAATTTGTTATTCCTATTGCTTTAATAATAAAAACAGCAATTGACTTATATAAGAATATGATTAATTCTAATAATGAAACATTGCCAAATATAGGAAAAAGATTACTAGCTGCAATTATAGTTTTTTTAGTACCAACCATAATAGATTTAGTGATGTCTTCATTAGTTAAGAATTATAAAGAAAGTAATAATGTAATTACAACTTGTTATGAATTTGCTAATTTAGAATATATAAAGACACTTGAAGAAGAAAAAGCAACTGAAGAGTTAGAGCTATATTTGAGTGAAAAAGAAAAGGCTTTAGATGAAGCTTCTAAAAGAGCAGCTGCAATTAGAAAAATTGTAGAAAGTAACAATGTTAAAGCAGAAGTAGGAGAATATGCTAATAATAAAAATAAAATAAAATGTGGAACTGGTAGTCAATATAATATAGGTTTATTTAATGCTGTCAGAGCAGCTGGTTATAAAACAAGAGAAGGGGTAGTTGCAGCAGCATTGTATGTATCAAGTTATATTAATGTTCATATACCATATTTTTGGAGTGGTGGACATTTTCACACCTATGATGGTTATAAAGATTCTGGAGATAATTTCATAGGAATTCCTGATAAATGGGGATGTAATGTGAAAATGATGGGTCCAGGAACTGATGTGCAAAAGCCAAATCAAAGATATCCTTTTGGAACTGATTGCAGTGGATTTATTGCTTGGGCTATTTATAACGGAGGATATTATACAGGTAATACAGGCCAAAAATTAATAATTTCTACTGATACTCCTGGAGTTATAAGTGGAGCTGGAAGTGGTAGTCAACCTGAAACTATGAGTTTTTCAAAGGCAAAAGGAAAAATGAAACCAGGAGATATTGTTTATAAATCTGGTCATGTTGGATTAATTGTTCAAATTGAAAATAATACAGTTTATATTGCAGAAGAAAAAGGAGCAGCTTATGGACTTATAATTTCTAAAACAAAGATGGGAAGTGGTAGTTATTCACATGTGTTATTGATGGATAAATTCTATGAAAATTACCAAAAAAATAAACCTCTTTATATAGGTTTTTCATAAATTTTAATAAAGAATATAAAATAAAAAGCAGTTTATTTGCATTTTTTCTAATAAAGTATGATATGATATTAAAGGTAATAAAAAAATAAAGTAAGGGAGAAGTTATGAAAAAAAATATAATGTTAATTGTAAAAGGTATGATTGTAGGTATTGCTAATGTAATTCCTGGAGTAAGTGGTGGAACCTTAATGATTACTTTAGGAATCTATGAAAAGGTAATAGGTATAATAAGTCATTTCTTCAAAAATTTTAAAGAGAATTTAAAATTCTTAATACCATTTGGATTAGGATTAGGATTAGCAGTATTATTGTTTAGTAAGATAATTGGATATAGTTTAGATAAGTTTCCTTTTGCAACAACTCTATTCTTCTTAGGTTTAATTTTGGGTGGACTTCCTATGTTATGGAAAAAAGTTAAAATCAAAAAGAAAAATATAAGTAACTGGTTAATATTTGCTTTAACGTTTGGTTTAGTTACTACATTTGCTTTTTTAAGTAGTGGTGAAAATGTTGTTAGTCTTGCAAACTTAGGAATAGGAGGTTA
This sequence comes from uncultured Bacilli bacterium, assembly GCA_947629135.1. GTDB lineage: Bacteria > Bacillota_I > Bacilli_A > RF39 > UBA660 > RUG591. The sequence continues at coordinate 2,177 of CANRCN010000096.1, forward strand.
TTTAATGTTATTCCTAGTTGGAATGATTGCCTCATCAACTATGATTATTCCAGGTATTAGTGGTTCGTTTGTTTTAATGTTATTAGGTTATTATAAACCTATCATAGATACAGTTAGAAGTTTAACAGATTTTAGTTTACTTGGAAATAATATAATTATACTTGGAGTGTTTGGAGTAGGGGTTTTAGTAGGAGCAGTTTTAGTTGCTAAGTTAATCGAATTTTTATTAAAGAAATATGAAGTTAAAACTTATTTTGGAGTTTTAGGATTTGTACTAGCTTCAATGATTGCAATTATAAAGCCTTTAATGGGTGGCTCATTACATTTTTTAGAAGTAATAATTGCTTTTATTCTCTTTATGGGTGGCTTCTTAATGGCTTATAAAATAAGTGAAAAATAATTTTAAGTAAAAACTTAAAGTTATTTTTTTTAAATTCAAGCATATTATGTAAGGAATTACTATTTGACAAATTGTTGTAAACTTGATATTATATTGTTGTATTAAAAATAGAAAGGGTTATATATGAACGAAGAAGATATTAAAAAGCAGTTGGAAGTAAAAAACAAAGAAATTTATTTAAACAAACTAAACATTGATCTTGATAATAACTTAGAAGTTCTAGTATTGACACTTGAAAATTTATTAAAAACACAAGAAGAAAATTTACTTAAAAAAACTATAGAAATAGTTGAAAGTTTTAAAGATGAGAAAGAAATTAAAGAAAAAGTTGAAGAGTTTATAAAAAAATATTATCAATCTTTATTAGAACTTTTAACTAAGAAGAAAGAAGAATTAAAAAATTCTTTAAATATTAAATTAGAAATAAGTATTTATAAAGAAAAGATAGATAGTAAAACTAAAGATTTAGAAAAAGAATTAATAGATAATTCTAAGACTATGATAAATGATTTAGTTTTAAAGTTAAAATCATATTTAGAAACACGATTTCAAGAAAAAAGATTAAAGTCATATCTTAATGATATTTATTTATTAAATTTAAATAATAAAGTAATGGATACAATTAAAAGCCGTGATATTATGTTATATAATACTTTTAATGAAACTTATTTAAAATATTTAGAATTAAATAAAAATACTGTTGGTATATAGAAAGTTTAAGACTTTCTTTTTTATAGTTGGTATATTTTTCTAATTTTAACCAATAATAAAATTGGGTGATTAAATGAAAACAACAGGAATGGTAAGAAGAGTTGATAGTTTAGGAAGGATAGTTATTCCTAAAGAAATAAGGAAAGTTTTAAAAATTAAAGAAAATGAACAAGTAGAAATAAATGTAAGTGAGGATAGTATAATTTTAAATAGATATTCTGATTTAGATGAATATGATATATCTCTTGCTAATTTAATCGATTGTATAGACAATGTTTATAAAAAAGAGTTTATATTAACTAATTTAAATAAAATAGCTTTAACTTCTAATAATTATAAAGAATATAAAGGATTAGAAATGAGTCCTTATTTAAATAGTATATTGGATGAAAGGAAAGAAATTAAAGAAAGTATACCAGTTAATTTATCGTTAAATGATAATAAAGATGATATTAAAGCTTCTTTTATTATAAAAACAATTATAAAAAATGGAGATACGGTAGGATTATTAATTTTATTATCAGATACAAATTTAGAAAATACAGATTTAAAATTATTTGATTTGATGTTGAGGTTTTTAGATAAATATCTTGAATAAAAGAAAAAAATGTGCTAGAATATAAGCATGACTTTGAAGGAATGAGTAGATTGGTTAGTTTTTAAAGAGATGTCTTAGTTGGTGAAAGAGGCAATTACTGCTAATTGAATATGGTTCTGGAGTTTAGGGTTGACCTACGTTGCTTGCGTTAAAAAGTAATAAGACATAGAAATATGTGAAATAAGGTGGTACCACGAGATTCTCGTCCTTTGGGATTAGAAT
>CANRCN010000097.1 GCA_947629135.1 uncultured Bacilli bacterium
CAGGAATCTATGATTACTATGCAGTATATCCAGAAGGAAAAGGCCAATCAAAAAAATATAGTTTTAGTGTATTATTTAATCCAGATAGATTTGTAAAGGTAGAAAAACCAACAAGTGCATTATGCAAGCAAGGATTAACATATACAGGAAGTCCTCAAGATTTAATAGCAGAAGAAAACTTAGATAGAGAAGGATATACAATAGAACAAGTGCAAGGAACCGATGCCAACAGTTATGAAATAACAGCAAAATTGAAAGAAAAATTTAGATGGAAAGATTCAAGCCAAGAGGATGCAACATTTAATTGTACAATAGGACCAAAGGAAACGATATTAAGTTATACTCCATCAAGTTTAAGTGTTTATAAAGGAGCAAAAAAAACATTTACAATAGTATCTAATAATTCAGGAATTTTTGAAATATCATCAAATTCAAGCAATATAGCAACTCTTACATTTGAACCATTGAGCGGAACTTCAACAACAGTAATTTTAAATGGTATAAATATAGGAAATACAAATTTAGATGTCAAATTTATTCCGTCAAATAATAATTATACAAAAAAATCAGATACCTATACCGTGCAAGTAATAAATCCTCCATTAGCAATAACTAAATTAAAAGAAACGATTGGTCAAGAAAGAGGAATGATTGGAGTAACAACGAGTAATACTAAAACAACAACGAAAGATGCAAGTAATATAAGAGAATATAGATATTCTGGTGCAGATGTCGATAATTATATTTATTTTAATTGTGGAGATGAGAAAGAACAGAATGATGATAATTGTGAAAAGTGGAGAATAATTGGAATATTTAAAGATGGAGAAAATGAATTAATAAAAATAACAAGTGGTAAAATTGCAAAAACAATGGTATGGAATAGTTTTTATAGGAATTGGTCATCATCACAAATTTCTACATATTTGAATGGTGAATATTATAATTCTTTATCAACAAGATCTAAGAATATGATAGCATCAGCAAAATATTATTTAGGATCCGTAGCAAATGCTATGGGAGATAGTTATTATAATGCTGTAAATCTTTATTCAAACGAAAGAAATGGTAGTACCTGGACTGGAAAAATAGCAATTTTATATCCAAGCGATTTTGGATTCAGTTCAGATTCTACTAATTGGAAGAATAGTTTGCTAATTTATGGTCCTGGATCAGATACAAGTTGGCTTCATTATGATACGAACCACGGATCTTGTTGGCTATTAGCATATTGGGGAACTGACAGATCTTATGATGGATATGAAGTTGTGACGTATTGGAATGACTATGGTGCTGGCATTACTTGGCAAGAAGTAAAATCATCTTCATCACTCCCTGTAGTTCCAACACTTTATTTAAAATCGGAAGTAACAATAATTGATGGTGATGGAACTTCTGAAAAACCTTATCAGTTATTAGAAAATTAAATAATTTATTAGAAAATAATGTAAGAAATTAATTAATTTTTAATGAATTGAATTAATTATTTAATAAATGATTAACAATTATGCTATATCATTCAATTGTATTCAATAATATAATTTATTTCTAAAAAATTATTATATGATATATATGTTATGATGTATAGAAATTTTATAAAAATAATGAATTATTACTATGAAGTAATATAAATAGAAGAATTAAAATCAAAATTCTTCTTTTAATTTATTTAGAATTAATATATAATTATGTTGAGGTTGATAACATGGATAGAACTTTATTAATTGTTGATAATAATATGAAAGAAAGAATACTTGAAGATATAGAAAAAGAAAATAGATTAATTAATGTTAAGTTATTAACTAAGTCTGAATTTCTAGATAAGTATTTCTTTAGTTATAATAAGGAAGCAGTTTATTACTTAAAGAATAAATATAATTTGACATTAAAAAATAGTATTAAGTATCTTGATAATATTAAGTATGTTATAAATAGTGATATTGATAATACTAAGGTTAATTATTTAAAAGAATTATATAATGATTTAGATAATAATAATTTATTGATTAAAGATGAATATTTTAAAGATTATTTAATGAATTCTAATGTTAAAGTATTAGTAACATCTAAGATAGATAAGTTCATGGAAAATATATATTCTAATATAAATGCTAGTTATATTAATTATAAATTAAATAATAAAGATAAAGATATAACTTTATATCATTTTAAAAGAATTGAAGATGAAGTTGAGTATGTTTTTAATAGAATTAGTAGTTTAATTAAAGATGGAGTTAATATTAATAATATTAAAATTATTAAACTTGGAAGTGAGTATAATCATTATTTAGAAAGATTTAGTTATTTATATCATATAAATATTAATAATTTAAATAAGATTAATATATATGGAACTTTAGAAGTTAAGAAAATAATTGATATGATAGAGTCTAACTCAAGTCGTGAAGATATAAACGAATATTTAAATAAAAATATTAATGATGTAAAAAATAAAATATTTGATATTTTAAATAAGTATTATTTTGTAGATAATCTTAATTTAGTTTTGGATATGATTAAGTTAGATTTTAAAAATACAAATATTAAAGATAACTTTGTTGATGGTATTAATATAATAGATTTAAATAGTTATTTAATTGATGATAAAGATTATGTTTTTATGTTAGGATTTAATCTTGAAAATATACCTAAAGTATATAAAGATATAGATTATTTAGATGATAAGTTAAAAAGTAAACTTAATTTATTTACTAGTATGGAGTTAAATAAAATAGAAAAAGATGAAGATTTATTTCATATTAAAAATATTAATAATTTAATAATTACTTATAAAGATACTGATCCTTATAATAGCTATTATAAATCTAATTTAATAGAGTGTGATGTTAAAGAAGATAATCTTACTAACTATACATCTAATTTATATAACAAGATTAAACTAGTAAGTTCACTTGATTCTTTAGTTAAATATGGAACTAAAGATAGAGATATTAATGTTCTTTATAATACATATAAAGATATACCTTATTTAAGTTATAATAATAAGTTTAAAGGAAATATAAAAGATATTAATAAAATAACTTTATCTTATACATCATTGAATAATTTTTATCATTGTAAATTTAGATATTATATAGATAGTATTTTAAAGTTAAATATTTATGAAGATAGTTTTAAAACTTTTATTGGCAATTTATTTCATTATGTATTGAGTCATATGTTTGATAATGATTTTGATTTTACTAATTCTTTTAATGATTATATTAAAGATAAAAGTTTTAGTAAAAAAGAGTTATTTTATTTAGAAATATTAAAAGGAGAACTTATTAAGGTAATAGATATTATTAAATATCAACATAATCTAACAGGGCTTACTAATTTAAAATTAGAACAAGAGATTAGTTTAAAGTATAATGATGGAAATATATTTAAGGGGTTTGTTGATAAGATAATGTATAAGGAAAAGGATAATAAGACTTATATAAGTGTTGTTGATTATAAAACAGGGACACCTAAACTTGATATGACAAATGCTAAATATGGAATTGATATGCAGCTTCCAATTTATGCATATTTGATTAGTAAAGGAAATTTGTTTTTAAATCCTGTAATAGTTGGCTTTTATTTTCAACAAATTGCTAAAGAAATACCTACTTATGATTCAAAGAAGACGTTAGATGATGTAAGACGAGATAGACTTAAGTTACAAGGCTATTCAATTAATGATCAATATTTAGTAAATATGTTTGATGAAACATATGAGAATAGTGAGCTGATTCGTGGTATGAAGATTTCTAGTAAAGGTTTCTATCCTTATACTAAAGTTTTAACAAGTGTTGAAATAGATAATTTAGTTGACTTAGTAGATAATAAGATACGTGAGGCTTTTAAAGAAATTAAAGATGGAAAGTTTGACATTAATCCTAAGGTAATTGGGGGAGAAGAGGTAGGATGTAGTTTTTGTAAATACCAAGATTTATGTTTTAAAACAGGAAATGACTATATATATTTGGAAAAGAATAAAAACTTTGATTATTTAGATAATAATTCATAAATAAATTTAAAAAATAGCTTGAATTAAAAAGTAAATTTCAGTTTAAATCCAAGTGGTAAAAGTATAAAATTAAATTTCAGTTTAAA
>CANRCN010000098.1 GCA_947629135.1 uncultured Bacilli bacterium
GTAACGATAATTATAAATTAGATGGAAGCAAATGGTCAAGTAAGAATGTTGTATTAACATTTGAAACAGCAAATGATGTAGATACAGTATATCTAAAAGGAACAACAAAAAGTTGTAAAATGCAAGTAAATGGAAGAGTAAGAACATGTACAATAACGTTAGATACAACAGGAAAATATACATATTATGGAGCAACAGGAGATAAGAAAACTAAAGAAGAACAAATTGAAGTAAAAATAGATAAAACAGCACCAAGTTTTAGTTTATCAAAAAGTGGTTCACAAGATATAGAAATAACAGGATCAAGTACAAGTGTAAGTAATCAAATTCAAAATATAGTAGATAATGAAAGTGGAATAAGAGAAATAGAATATTCATTTGTTTCAAGTGGACAAAGTGATTATTATAATAAACAGAATATAAGTAGTAGTATATCAATAAGTAAAACATTAAGTATGGGAAGATACAATTTAAAAGTAAGAGTATATAATAATGCAGGGTTAAAAACAGAAAAACAAGTATCATATGATGTATATAAGAGAATAAGTGCACCAAGTAGTGGAAGTTATTGTAGAAGTGGATTAGTTTATAATGGATATAGTCAAACATTAACTTATAGTGCAGGAGAAGGATATACATTTAGTAATAACACAAGAACAAATGCAGGAAGTCAGACTGTAACAGCAGTATTGAAATCTGGATATCGTTGGAGTGATAATACAACAAGTTCTAAGAGTATGACGTGTAGTATATCAAAGGCAACTCCTTCATTCAGCTTGAGTCCATCAAGTGGAAGTGTTCAAACAGGATATTCAACAAGCTTTACAGCAACATCAGATGTTTATGGAACGTTTTCTAATTCAGTTTCATATTCATCCACAGCTTCTATAAGTTCTAGTTCTAAGACGGGATATAGCGAAAGTATATCTGTAACGGGAAAGAGTTCTGGAAGTACAACAATTTATGTAAGTTTTACTCCAAGTGATTCAACAAATTATAGTTCAAGGAGCGGAAGTTATTATATAACAGTAACATCACCACCACCAAAACCAACACCTACACCGACTCCTACTCCAACCCCAACACCAACTCCTACCCCAAAACCAACTCCGACACCTACACCGACTCCTACTCCAACACCAACAAATCCTAATGAATATTGTGCATCTTTCGTTGGAAATGGAGCTTCGGTTGCATCAAGTTCAGTTTGCTGTGAATTAAATGGTGCAAGTAGTTGTAAAATCAAAGCACCAAAAATAACTCGTTCAGGATGGACAATTGTTGGATATTCAACTAATAGTTCGGCAACAACGAAAGAATATTCAAATTCAGCATCGATTACATTAACTAAAAATATTACTTTATATGCAATTACTTCTAAGAAAATAAGTTTAAGTATAGCTACTAATGCTCCAAGTGATGTTACTTCTTTCACTAACAATATGTCAACTCAAACTAAGACATTTTATAATAATGAGACTCTAAGTGTTACATTTACAATTCCAAAATATGATAGAACAAATTTATGTGTAAAAACTAGTACACAAGGAGCTGGTTATAAATTGAAAGGATTATCAACTAGTTCAACTGGTAGTGTTACGAATTGCTTTGGAACAAGCATTACTCTTACAAGTTCAAAAACTTTGTATGCAATTTGGCAACAAAACTTTAAAACATTTAGTATAAGTGGAACATCTAAATCTTGGTATCCTGCTGGTGGAACTGCTAGAAGTAGAGGTGTTACTTTAGAGTGTAGACCTGATACCAAAGACCAAGGTCGTAGTAACTCTATCCCATATGGTAGTGATACTGTACCTTGTAGTGTTGGTTCAATGAAAAGAGTATATCTTAATGGAAAAAAAGGTCATCTTTGCTGTGGCCAAGGGGCTTCTTCTTGTCCAAAGTGTAATAGTGGCGGAGAAGATAGAAGTAATAGTTGTAATTATGGAGCTGTATCTTGCTCTTAAAGATTAAAAATAGGGGAGGCATGATATGAAAAATAATAAAAGAAAAGTTGCTTTAACTTTAGTGATAGTTGGAATATTACTATTAGCAACAGGAATTGTAGTTAATAATTTTTCTAAAAAAAGTAATCTAAAAAATGAAGAAAAAGATGCTGGTGTTACTTATGGTACTCTAAATAAGTATGATTTTATAACTTGTTCTGGAGAATTGACTGAAGATAATCAAAAAATACCTAGTGCTACTTGTTTAAATACTACGGCTGGTTTAAATACTACTTATAAAATGTATACAGCAATTTATGATAATTCATTTATAGTTGATGATGGTATAATTGTATCTTCTTATAAAAAAGCAACTTTTAGTAATAATCTTATAACTAAAGGGGACTTGGTTATTACATTATATGATTTAAATGGAATTTCAAAATGGAGTGTTGAGTATAATAAACCATATAATAACTTAAATCCTATAAAAAGTGTAGTATCAGCTGCTAATAAAATTGATAATAGTTATTATATTATGGTAACATCTACTTATAGTAATAATGAATCTTATGCTCACATATTAAAATATGATTCAAATGGTAAATTAGTTAGTGATAGTGTTGTTAAAACTGGTAATGATCATAATTTTTCAAATTTAACTTTTTTAGCTAATAATGGAGAAGATTATTATTATATTAATGGAGCAAGTTCTTTAAACTTAGTAGTTGTTAACAAAGATGGATATAAAATTTTCATTTTAGGAGATCAAGAAATATTACCAAATTATATAGATATTAGAGATAATTATTTATATGGTGCTGGAAATTTTAACGAGGAAAATGAAACAGGAGTAAAACTTGTAAAGTATGATTTAAATGGTAATCTTATAAAAGAACAAAATGCTTTAACCAATTATGGTTATGCTCAAGAAGGATTTGTAGTAACTAAGGATTATATATATATGAATTATTATTATAATGAAATGGATACATATAGAATAGCTAAGTTTTCAAAAAATTTAGAATTAGTTAATGATAACATAGATTATAAAAATGATATTGATGAAGAAGTAAAAATATATAAGTTTTTAAGAAAAGATAATAAGTTATATTTGGTATTATATGGTGAGTCATCATATTATATCAAGGTTATGGATGAAGATTGGAATATTTTAGAAACTTATAAAACAGTAAGTGAAGATGCTTTAAGTATGAGTCATGTGCTAGAAATATTCGATTATATTGATGGTAAGAATGTTCAATTGTATAAATCAAGAGAAGTTTTTGATGGAAATAATGAAATAATAATAGCTCATAGTGAAAAATAGTTTGACAAAGTAATAATTTTGCTGTATAATGTTCATCAGTTGGAGGTTGTGTGGTTGACACATTAAAATTAAATATGATAAAAGATTATTTTAAGGTTTATGTAAAGAATATATCTGGAATAGAAACAGATGAAATTAAGGATGGCTTAGAAGTTAGAGCTTATTTAGATGAAAACGGAATTCTAAAAGAGTTGTATACAGATACAATTATCTATCGTGGATCAAGTCCTTCAGAAGAGGCTTTCTTAAATGGAAATTTCGGATTATTTGCTGAAAGCAGTAAGCTATATGAAAGAGTAACTGAAGGAGAAGCTCTAAAAGAACTTATGTTTTATCCTAATGTAGTAATGACTGAAAGAATACCTATTATTGCTAAATTAATTGAGTTAACTTTAAATAAAAAGAATGAAGAATTAGGCAAATTAGGTAAGAAATATGTTAAAAAAATATAATTTTGCGATAAATTCACTTATAAAATAAGTGAATTTTGCATATTATTTAGAAAAAAGTTTAAAAATTTGTTGACTTTTAATAGGTTATTAGGTATAATCTATGTCGGTACATTGATTCCCGAATGTTTCATGGTGGGAACATGAAACAGAAAGATAGGAGAAATAAAAAAATGAAAAGTTATATGCAAAAAAAAGAAGAAGTAGTTCGTAATTGGTATGTTATTGATGCTGAAGGCGAATCACTTGGTAGAGTAGCAACGAAAGCTGCTCACATTTTAAGAGGTAAGCATAAAGTAACTTATACTCCCCATGTTGATTGTGGAGATTATG
>CANRCN010000099.1 GCA_947629135.1 uncultured Bacilli bacterium
TGTTATAAAGATAAACAAGAAATTATTAAATATGGTAAAGATTTTATTCCAGATAATGATACTTTATATAATGAAGTGTTTGCAAGTGATGTGTATAAGTCTTTAAAGAAAGAAACTAATAAACATAAATTACATTTAGTTAGACTATTTGAAAATAATGAAAAAATAGTTAAAAAATGTGTTAAAGAAGTTTTAAAGATGGATTTAAAAGATTGTTATCCTGTTTATGTAATTCATCCAAGAATGGAATGCATGGAATACAATAAAAATACAGGTGCTTTAATTTGGGGTAGTGATAAAGATAAATATGATGCAATTACTATGATGATATTAACAATAGTAAATGGAATTTTAGAAAACTATGATAATGATTATAAAGAAATTGTTGATTCAATTATTGAACTTGCTGTTATTAATGAAATTAATAAACAATTAACGGAAGTTTCATCTTATGAAAGTGGGGATGCAACTTTAAAAATAATAAAACGTCAAATTTATCCTTTTTGGCTTATGTATTTAGGTTGTGATAGCAAAGAAGATATGGTAAGCAGAATGATGGAGGATAGAATAGCTTTTGATTTAGATCATTATCCAATTGATAAGAATATGAAAAAGATGAGTTTAACAAGATTTATTGATTTTTGTATAAAGAATAATAAACATATATTAAAGCTTGGTAATGTTTTAAATATTGAAAAAGATGATGAAATAGAAGTTATATAAGAGGTAGATATGCTTGAGAAATTTTTAAACACCATTCATATGGAGGAAGATAAATTAGATAATTATAAAAATTTAGAATTAGAAAAAGTTCGAATTAGTAACAAAAAAAATTTAATTAGTTTATATTTAAAAACTGATGAAATGTTAGATATAGAAAGTTTTAAAGAATTAGAACAAAAAGTTAAAGATTATTTTAATTCAAATGTATTAATTAATATTGAAAATTTAGGAAATAAGGCTTTGTATTTAGAAGATTATTATAAGTATTTTTTACCAAAGTATATTAGTTATTTTGAAGATAGGCTTAAAGTAAATGGAACAAATAATAACTATATAGTGGTTTTTAATCATGGAGAAGAAGTTCAGTTAAATGAATATTTGGATGTTATAAATGATAGGCTTACAAGACTTTCTTATACACCTTTATTTATTATTCATGATGAAGATGAGAGAAATAGTATTCAAAGTTCAATTGATGAAGATATTAAAAATTATGAAAATTTAAAGTATCAACCAAATAAAAGTTATGATTCAAATGAAAAAAAGAGTTTTGCTCCAAGACAAAAGAAAGTAGTAACTGTTGATGATCCAAGATCAATCTATGGTGAAATAATTGAAGGAGAACAAATTGCTCTTAAAGATATAGTATCTGAAGATAATGATTTAATTGTTGAATGTAAAGTATTTGCAAGTGAAGTATTTGAATCAACAAAGAGTAATTTTAAGATTATTACTTTAAAGATAACTGATTATACAGATTCAATGTATGCTAAAGTTTTTACAACTGATGCAGATGAATTTGAAAGATTAACTAAAACTTTAAAAAGTGGAACGTGGTTTAAATTTAAAGGTTATACTAAAGAAGATCAGTATGCAGGTGGGGAAATTGTTTTTAATGTAAGAGCAATTAATGTATCTGATCATAAGGAAGTAGAGATTGTTGATGATAGTCCTGTTAAAAGAGTAGAACTTCATAGTCATACGATGATGAGTGCAATGGATGGGGTTGTTCCAGTTTCTAAGCATGGAGTTGCTTCAATTGAACAAGCTATTAAATGGGGACATAAAGCAATTGCTATTACGGACCATTCAGGATGCCAAGCTTTTCCTAATGCTTATAATATGATTATGGATTATAATAAAGGAAAACCTCCTGAAGAACATTTTAAAGTAATTTATGGAACAGAACTTACAATTGTAGATGATAATGTTGAAATTGTAAGACGAAGTAATGATACTGTTCTTTTAGAAAATGAATATGTTGTTTTTGACCTTGAAACAACTGGTTTTAATGCAGCTGGAGGGGATTCCATCATTGAAATTGGAGCTGTAAAATTAAAAAATGGTGAAATAATTGATAAGTTTGATAGATTAATTAAACCTCCTGTTCCTATTTCTGAAAGAATTACGAATGTTACTAGTATTACTAATGAAATTGTTAAAGATTGTCCTTCGGAAGAAGTTGCTGTTAAAGAGTTTTTAGAGTGGACAGGAGATTTAGCTATGGTTGCTCATAATGCTAAGTTTGATACATCATTTATAGAAATGTGTTATCAAAAATATGGATTAGGTGAATATAAGAATCCAGTTATAGATACTTTGGCTTTATCAAGAGTTTTAGATCAAGATCAATCAAGACATGGATTGTCTGCTATTACCAAAAGATATGGAGTAGAGTTTGATGAAGAGTCTCACCACCGAGGCGACTATGATGCACTTGCAACTGGACTTGTTTTTCAAAAAATGATGAAAAAACTTGAAGGTATTAATATTATTAAAATATCAGATTTAGATAAATTAATTGATAAAAAAGAAATTCATAAATTTGGTCGTTCATATCATATCAATATGTTAGTTAAAAACAAGAAAGGATTAAAGAATTTATTTAAAATAATTTCTATTGCTAATACAACACATTTTTATAAAACTGCTCGTATTTTAAGAAGTGAAGTTGAAGAACTTCGAGATGGCCTTTTAATTGGAAGCGGTTGCTATGAATCTGAGGTGTTTGTTGAGGCTAGAAGTAAAAGTGATGAAGAGTTAAGAGATATTATTGGCTTTTATGATTATGTTGAAGTCCAACCTCCAGAATGTTATGGTCATTTAATTCAAACAGGCGACTTTAAAGATGAAGATGAGTTAATTAATAATATCAAGAAAGTAATTCGACTTACTAAAGAAGCTGGTAAATATATAGTTGCAACGGGAGATGTTCATCATTTAACAAGAGAAGATAAAATTTATAGAGAAATTATTGTTAGACAAAAACTTCCAGGTGGTGGTTTACATCCTCTAGCTAAAAGAGATATTACAGAAATTCCAAGTCAACATTTTAGAACTACTACGGAGATGCTTGAAGATTTTAATTTCTTAGATAAAGATTTAAGAGAAGAGATAGTAATTACTAATCCTAATAAAATAGCCGATTTAGTTGAGGAAGTTGAAGTAATAATTGATACAGGTGGTATTCCATTTTCTCCAAGAATTCCAAATTCTAGGGAAGATGTTTATAATATGGTTTATACAAAGGCTCATAGTATGTATGGTGATCCTTTACCACGTAATATTGAAGAGAGAATTGCTCAAGAATTATATGGAGATAGAATTTTAAGTTTAGTTAAAAATAAAATTAAAAAAGAACATCCAGAATATTCGGATGAAGAAATTGATAATAATTTTCAAAAAGAATTATATGAAGTTGTTAAAGAAGGTTATGACAAAGTTGCTGAACTCACAAAGAATGAAATAATAGCTGATTTAGAAAAAAACGATTCTGAAAAAATTCAAGATGAAAAGTATTTAGAACTTGAAACTAAGAAACAACTTGGAGGAATAATTGGAGGAGGCTTTGATGTAATTTATTTGATTGCTCAAAAGTTAGTTAAACACTCTAATGATGAAGGATATTTAGTAGGTTCAAGAGGATCAGTTGGTTCATCTTTTGTTGCAACTATGATGGGAATAACGGAAGTTAATCCACTTCCTGCCCATTACTTATGTAAAAAATGTCATCTAAGTTTATTTGATGATGAAGATGGTAAACCTTTATCAATTAATTATTCAGCAAGTGGATATGATTTACCTGATAAAGATTGTCCTAATTGTCATGAGCCAATGTCTAAGGAAGGCCAAGATATGCCGTTTGCAACTTTCTTAGGTTTCAATGCTGATAAGGTT
>CANRCN010000100.1 GCA_947629135.1 uncultured Bacilli bacterium
TCATAATCACCAGCATCTTTTCCAACTTGATTATCATAAATAACACCAACTCCACCAGTTACAAGTGGTTGACTATTTCCACTATAAACTAAATCATTACAAGTACCAAGAGTTGCAAGTTTATTTACAGATAATAAATTCAAACTCGTATCCTGACTTTCAACAGTAGTATACTTAGTAGGTGTAACAACATAAGGTGAATATTCTGTACCTGAACCACTTATTATATATGCATCTGATTTTAAATATAATGTTGGTAAAGTGTACAAATCACTATAAGAATAAGTATTTGAAACACTACTACAAGCATACAAAACATAGTTTTTACTAATATATGGTGAGATAAACCAAGTACAACCTGAAAATCTCTTTATTGAATTATACATCCAACTATATGAATAAGATGCACCTATAGAATTAGTCCAATATTGGCTATCTGTTGAAAATCCATAATCAGAAGGATACATTAGTCCAATTTTTCCAATCCAAGTAGCTTCATTATGTGGCCAAATTTTACCAGCTTCACATGAGCTTGAAGATTCATCACACTTTTCGTTTCCTCTTTCATATCCGTAAACATCTGCTACTGTCTTACTAGAATAAGATACATTTCCTAAATAATACTTAGAATCTGCAATCATACTCTTAGCTGTTGAAGTTAAAGAATTATAATATCCTCCACCATTGCTTCCTTTTGAATTTAACCAATACATTAATCCTGCATTAGTCCAATCATTATTAGTTGCATAACCACCATTATCATAAGTACGATTCCAATAACTTTCATAATCAGTGTACTTAATCCAATATTTAGTATCACCAACTTCATAATGATTAGTAGGATAAAGTCCAGATAAAATATCATTTCTTACAATTTTTAAATGTTCATTACCAGACTCATCTTTAAATACTCCAATTATTCGCCATAACTCATCATTAAATTCAATATAATTATTAACTTCCTTACCAGAATATCTATATTCTCGAATTGTCTTTCCTTCATCTTCAGTTGTTACTTTTTCATTTTCAGTTGATACCCCTATTACACCATTTGGTTTTCCAAAGGTGTTTTTAATTACCGCTGTAGCAACTCCTGATACCTCTGGCTCTTTTTCTATTACTTCAAAATCAACATATGTACTTTTAGAGCTAGCACGATCAGAGTTACTTGGAGAAAATGTAAAGTTCACTCTAGCTTTACCAATAGTACTTCCACCTCTTACAACAACATCTATAGAACTTGAAGATGTTTTAGTCAAAGGACTTGCTATAATTTCGCCTGGGTATGAAGATTCTTTAGTATTTAATGTTCCAGTAAACGTACCACTTTCATTTGAAGAAAATCTTACTATTCTCTGTTCGCCTCTAGTAATTTTTGGATTATTATTACCTACAAAAGAAGTTGAAATAGAAGCTTGTCCTTTAGTAATTGTATAAGAATAAGTTCTACTAGTTGATAATTTTAATTGATAATACGTCCATTTTGAACCACATATATCCAACCCTGAGATAGACTCTATATTATAAGTTCCAAGGTCTTTATTAACAGGAACTTTAAGCTCAGTCCAACCGCTACAAAAATTAACATCTTTTTCTGTATCTGTACTAGCTCTTGCTGATGAAATATCTGAGGAATAAGGTATAGTGTTGTGTCCATTATAAACTACGGTTGTATTAGTAGAACTAGGAGTTATAGTTATAGGTCTCTTTTTTATTTCACATTTTACTTGTTTAGCATCTACAGTGCCATCCGACCAAATAGCATTTTCTTTTAAAGTAGCTGTTATTGTATAAGTTCCAGGGTTAGTATATTTATATGTAGTATAATCAACATATGTAGTATTTACTGAAAGTAATTGTTGTTCATAACCATTATATGTTGGCGCCGAATAACACGATGGTGTGGATACTGAGTTATATTTAGTACCTGTTATTGTATACGTTTTTGAAGCTACATTAATATTATTAGAATCAGTTGGAATAAAGGCAACACTAATTGTATCTGTTGCTACACTAGTTGGCATAGTTACAGTTATTTCACTACCACTTACACTAGTTTCGACTAAAGGATTATTTGAAGTAGCTGCAAATCTTCCTGCAACACTCCTACTCAAAGTTGCTTTTATCTTTTTTGTAACTTTAGAACTAAGAACTGTATTTTCAGGTAGCTTAGTTAAAGTTATTGATAAATTAGTTTTTATTATTTTAAATTCAGCATCTACTAATTTAAATTTATAATTTTTAGCTAAGAAGTATTCATTATCTTTTAACTTAAATGTTCCAGGCAATATCTTGTAACTTCCAACATCAGTTCCTGATTCTCTTGAAAGGCTTCCAGAAAAACTAGGATTTTCTCCTGAAATTGTATTACCATAAGTAACTCCAATTGTTGGGTCACTATTCGAATACTCTTTTTGAAGATTACTGCTTGGTGTTACAGTTAATTCTCTTTGTTCAATAGTACATTTTAATTCTTTATCAACTGAAGTATTATCTTCCCATACATAATTATCATCGAGTTTAGCTGTAATTGTATAAGTTCCAGCATTAACTTGCACATTATTTTTACTATAGGTTATACCTTCTCCTTCTGTATCACCTAAATTTAATAAGTCATGAGACTTTCCATCATAAACGTATTGGTTATTACATGTTCCAAGTGTTGCAACTTTGTATTTATCTCCTTTAATTGTCATTTTTTTAATAACAGGAGTATAAGAATCACCATTGGTTGGTGAAAATTTAACAGTTAAAGTTGCTTGAGAACCATTTGGCAAAGTTACAGTTATTTCATTTCCTTTAACAGTTACTTTAGCATTTTCACCTGTAATATTTGCGGTATAAATACCTTTTAAATCTAAATTATTACTTGCAACAATCTTTTTGGTTACAGTATCACCAAACACTCCATCTGGATCTTTAGTTTTATTTAATATTAATTCTAATTTATCTCCAACGATTTCATAATAAGCTTCATCCAAAACAATGTCATAATAACCACTATTACTACTAACTGCTAAATTTCCTTTATTTATTAAATATTTACCTGGGGTATCTCCTTCTTCTCTTTGAAGAGATCCAGTAAAAGTAGGTGTATAACCATAAATAACTCCAGAATAAGTATAAGTTAATGACTTTTCTTGTTCTCCTTGTTTAACTTTAATATTATCAGGAATAACCATCAACTTTGCTTTTTTAATGCTACATTCTATAGTTTTAGTAGAAGCAGATGTACCATCATCCCATTTATATCCTGTATCTAACTTAGCAGTTACAGTATAATTGCCAACCGAAGATTTAATATTATTTTCATAAGTTACACCTACTCCATTATCAATCAAGATTCTATTTTCATTATTAAAATATACCTCATTACATGTTCCGATATCAGCAATTCTGCCACCTTTAGCATGAAAAGTAGAAGCTTCATCTGATTCAAAATTCGTATTATCACTCGGTTCAAATTTTGATATAATGTCTACTTCAGAATCAGTAAGTACCTTAACTGTAACAATATTATCTTTTTCGCCAGAAAACTCACCATAAGAAGGATTTGAGAAAGTTACTTTAATTTTTCCTGGTGCATTAGCAGGAGTTACTATCTTTTTGAATTTTTTGATAACCCAAATTCCTGAAATTTCATCAGGTTCACCACTTAATTCTAACTTAACACCAACTTTAATTTTATTTATTTTGCATTTTAAAGTTTTATCCGCAACTGTTCCATCTTCCCATATATACTCTGAATCTAATTTAGCTGTGATATCATAAGTTCCAGCATCTGTTTGTAAATAATTACTATATTCAATACCTTCTCCATTTGTTTCACCTAAATTTAATATATTTTGTTGATATCCAGTATAGTTAGAATTATTACAAGTTCCAAT
>CANRCN010000101.1 GCA_947629135.1 uncultured Bacilli bacterium
CTCGACTATTTTGTTTTACTGCTGTTAATACAACTTCCTTGTCATTCTTTAAGCCATCGCTTGCATAATCTAATGCTAGACCATTTTGCTTTACTGCTGTTAAAACTATTTCTTTATCGTTTTTTAACTTATCACTAGCATATTGTAAGGCATTTCCATTTTGTTTTACTGCTTCTAATACTACTTCTTTATCGTTTTGTAATTCATCACTTGCATATTTTAAAGCATAACCAACTTTTTTTAAAACTTTTAACATTATTTTTTTATCATTGTTGAATTTAGCATATTTAGATTCTAATGTATTTGGATTATTAATCAATTCTCGAATTAGTTTATTTTTATCATTAATTATATCATCTTCAATATCATCATTTTCTTCTTGAACAATTTTAGAATACCAATTTACTTTTTCAATTTTAGACATTCTATCTAATTTATCTAAAAGTTTAGAGTTACCAGAACAATATTCATACAACTCGTCTTCTATAAATTCTAAACTTTCTTCTAAATCTCTATTTTCTATTGACATGACGATGCAATCTATACCAAGTTCCTCAAAAATTTTTTCATAATTTTCTTTTAAAAGATTTTTTCCAATCAAAACATTATCTTCCCAATATTTAAAAGTTTCATCAGATAAGATACTTAAACCTGTTTCAGAATCAGTATATTCTAAAACAAGGCTACAATCATTATAAAAATAAGCACATACTGGTTCTCCATGTTCATCTATATATTTTTTTATGTTTTGCTTAACTTCTTCTCTATTCATATATATCCTCCTATAAAATTATTATACTTTAATTATTTTTTTTAAACAAGTTCATTAAAAAAAATTATAGTATATATAGTTGTAATTAATATAACATATTATTTAAATATTTTATCTTAGCCTCTTCAATAATATCATCTTGGCTCATTTTCTTTATTCTTTCAATTTCTTCACACATTCCATTTAAAGAGTAACAAAATTATATTCATTACTCCTAAAAGCACAAGTACTTTTTAAAGCTAAAATATTAATTATCACTAATATTTTTTGAAAAACAAAAAAGAGTAATGAATTTCTTTCATCACTCCTTAATATTTATGAACCAAATATACTATGAAATAAGCAATTATAGTCTTTAATATTTTATTATTTATTCATTTCTTCTTTAATAGCGGCTTGTGCAGCAGCAAGTCTTGCAATTGGAACACGATAAGGTGAACATGAAACATAAGTTAAACCAATGTTATGACAGAATTCAACACTTGATGGTTCTCCTCCATGTTCTCCACAGATACCAAGTTTGATATTAGAACGAACACTACGACCTTTTTCAGCAGCCATTTTAACTAATTGTCCAACACCTTCTTGATCAAGTTTTGCAAATGGATCAAATTCATAAATCTTATTTTGATAATAACTATCTAAGAATTTACCAGCATCATCTCTTGAGAAACCAAATGTCATTTGAGTTAAATCGTTTGTTCCAAATGAGAAGAATTCAGCTTCTTCAGCAATCTTATCTGCAGTTAAAGCAGCTCTTGGAATTTCAATCATAGTACCAATATGATATTCCATATTAGAATTCTTTTCTTTCTTAACTAATTCAGCTGTTTCAACAACAATATCTTTAACAAATTTTAATTCTTTTGCTTCTCCAACAAGTGGAATCATAATTTCAGGAGTAATTTCAAATCCTTCTTCTTCAGATACTTCAATAGCTGCTTCAATTAAAGCACGTGTTTGCATTCTTGCAATTTCTGGATAAGTAACAGCTAAACGGCATCCACGATGTCCCATCATTGGATTAAATTCATGAAGTTCAGCACATTTTTCTTTTAAATGAGCAACAGATACACCCATGTCTTTTGCTAAAGCTGCAATATCCTCTTCAGCTGTAGGTAAGAATTCATGTAAAGGTGGATCTAAATAACGAACTGTCATAGGTAAACCATTTAAAGCCTTATACATAGCTTTGAAATCACCTTTTTGGAATGGAATTAATTCATTTAAAGCTTCTTCTCTAGCTTCAGGTGTTTCAGATAAAATCATCTTTCTAATCTTTGGAATTCTATCTTCTTCAAAGAACATATGTTCTGTACGGCAAAGACCAATTCCTTCAGCACCAAGTTCAACAGCTTTCTTAGTATCTCTTGGATTATCAGCATTAGTACGAACTTGTAGTCTTCTTGCTTCATCAGCCCATTCCATAATACGTCCAAAGTTTCCACTTACTGAAGCTTCAACTGTTTTAATATCACCTTTATAGATTTTACCAGTTGTACCATCTAAAGAAATATAATCTCCTTCTTTGAAAGTAACTCCACCTAAAGTAAATTCTTTTTTCTCTTCATTAATATGAATATCTCCACATCCTGATACACAGCAAGTACCCATTCCACGAGCAACTACGGCAGCATGAGAAGTCATTCCTCCACGAACAGTTAAAACACCTTGGCTTGCAACCATTCCTTCAATATCTTCTGGAGTTGTTTCAAGTCTTACAAGAATTACTCTTTCACCTTTTCCTCCAGTTCCATGAGCCTTAGCCTCTTCTGCAGTAAAGTAAACACGACCAGCTGCAGCTCCAGGAGATGCTGGAAGTCCAGTTCCAACTACTTCACCATTCTTTAAAGCATCATTATCAAAAGTTGGATGTAGTAATTGATCTAAGCTCTTTGCTTCAATTCTAAGTAAAGCTTCTTCTTTTGTAATCATTCCTTCATCTACTAAATCACAAGCAATCTTAATTGCTGCATGAGCAGTTCTTTTACCATTTCTTGTTTGTAAGAAATAAAGTTTTCCTTCTTGAATAGTAAACTCCATATCTTGCATATCTTTGTAATGATCTTCTAGTTTATTTGCAATTTCAATAAAGTTTTTATAACATTCAGGTAAATCTTCTGCAAGTTTTGTAATAGGTTGAGGTGTTCTAACACCAGCTACTACATCTTCACCTTGAGCATTTATTAAGTATTCACCATAAATACCTTTTTCACCAGTAGATGGATTACGAGTAAATGCAACACCAGTTCCTGATGTGTCACCCATATTACCAAATACCATTGATTGAACATTAACAGCTGTTCCCCAATCTCCTGGAATATCGTTCATTCGACGATATACGATAGCTCTTGGATTATCCCAAGAACGAAATACTGCTTTTACAGCTCCCATTAATTGTTCTTTAGGATCTTGTGGGAATTCTTCTCCCATTGCTTCAAGATAAACCTTCTTAAATCTCTTAACAAGTTCTTTTAAATCATCAACTGTTAATTCAGTATCGTATTTAACTCCTTTTTCATTTTTAATTTCATCAATAATTTTTTCAAAAGATGATTTTGGTACTTCCATAACAACATCTGAATACATTTGAATAAATCTTCTGTAAGAATCATAAGCAAATCTAGGATTGTTAGTTTTCTTTGCAAATCCTTCTACTGCTACATCATTCAAACCTAAGTTTAAAATTGTATCCATCATACCTGGCATAGAAGCCCTAGCTCCACTTCTTACTGATACTAAAAGTGGATCTTCGTTATCTCCGAATTTCTTACCTCTCTTTTCTTCAAGTTTAGCTAAGTATTCGAATATTTGTTCTTCGATTTCTGGACTTATTTGTTTACCATTTTCATAGTAAGCTGTACAAGCCTCAGTTGTAACTGTGAATCCTTCAGGTACAGGAAGTCCTAAATTAGACATTTCAGCTAAATTAGCACCTTTACCACCTAAAAGATTACGCATGTCTTTGTTTCCTTCTTCAAAGGAATAAACATATTTCATATAATCCTCCCAACTCAT
>CANRCN010000102.1 GCA_947629135.1 uncultured Bacilli bacterium
TTCATCAGCATTTTTATTTTCAATGTCACTTAACTTAATATCTTTCTTTAATAAATTTTCATTAGTAATATCAAGAATATCTTTTAAATCTTCACTATTTATCTTGTTATCTGCAAAATGACTATCTACTAGATAAGTAATATAAGATTCAATTGTTTCTAACACAGTATCATGAATAGATTCATTATCAAGAATTTCATTTCTTCTTTCATAAATATCTTCTCTTTGATTGTTCATAACATCATCATATTGTAGTAAGGCTTTTCTGATATCAAAATTATTACCTTCAACTTTAGCTTGAGCACTTGATAAAGCATTTGTGAAAGTTTTACTACGAATTGCTTGAGTTTCCTCAAATCCCATAGTTTGAAGTAAACCTTTAATTCGATCTGTTCCAAATCGAACCATTAATTCATCTTCCATTGAAACAAAGAATTGACTTTCACCTGGGTCTCCTTGACGTCCAGAACGTCCTCTTAATTGATTATCAATACGACGAGATTCATGTCTTTCTGTTCCAATTACAGCAAGTCCTCCTAATTCTTTAGTTTCTTCAGTTAATTTAATATCTGTTCCACGTCCAGCCATGTTAGTTGCAATTGTAACAGCTCCTTTTTCACCAGCTCTTGCAATAATTTCAGCTTCTCTTGCATGATTTTTAGCATTTAAAACTTCATGCTTTATACCTTTTTTAGTTAACATATCACTTAAAAGTTCACTTGTTTCAACTGCAATTGTACCAACAAGAATAGGTTGTCCTGTTTTATGCTTTTCTTCAATTACTTTAACAATTGCTTTATACTTACCTGCCATAGTTGGATAAACTAAATCAGGATAATCTACTCTAGCAATTGGTTTATTAGTTGGAATTGTTATAACATACATATTATATATATTTCTAAATTCTTCTTCTTCTGTTTTTGCTGTTCCAGTCATTCCTGATAATTTCTTATACATTCTAAATAAATTTTGGAATGTAATCGTTGCAACGGTTTTAGTCTCTTGATTAATTTTTACTCCTTCTTTGGCCTCAACAGCTTGATGTAGTCCATCACTCCATTGACGTCCTTTCATAATACGACCTGTAAATTGATCAACAATTAAAACTTCACCGTCTTGAACTACATAATCAACATCTAATTTCATAGAATAGTTAGCTTTTAAAGCTTGATTTATGTAATGAACAAGCTCTGAATTATTCATATCATATAAATTATCTATTTTAAAGAACTTTTCAGCCTTTTCATTTCCAGCATCTGTTAAAGTAACTCCTTTCGTTTTTTCATCATATATATAATCTTCTTCATTTTTTAAACCTTTAACAAACTTATCAGCTTCTAAATAAAAGTTAGCACTTTTAAGTTCTCCACCTGAAATAATTAAAGGAGTTCTAGCTTCATCTATTAAAATAGAGTCAACTTCATCAATGATAGCATAGTTAAGTCCTCGACCAACTCGATTTTCTTTTCTAATAACCATATTATCTCTTAAGTAATCAAATCCAAGCTCATTATTAGTAGTATAAAGAATATCACAGTCATATTGTTCTTTCTTCTCGCGAGGTGATAATTCACGTTTATTAATACCAACTGTTAAACCTAATCCTTCATAAATTGGTCCCATCCATTCTGCATTACGAACAGTTAAATATTCATTAACTGTTACAACATGAACCCCATCACCACTTAAAGCATTTAAATAAGCTGGGAAAGTAGTTACTAAAGTTTTACCTTCACCTGTTTTTAATTCAGCAATATTACCATAATGAATAGCAATTGCACCAAGTAATTGTACATAAAAAGCCTTTTCTCCAAGTTTACGATATGCCGTTTCTCTTACAGTTGCATATGCTTCTACTAAAATATCATCAAGTGTTTCACCTTTAGCTAATCTTTCTTTAAACTCCGTAGTTTTATTCTTTAACTCTTCATCACTTAATTTTTGATACTCACTATCAAGTTCTACAATTTTATCTGCTAAAGCTTCAAATCTCTTTAATTCTTTATATTCATGGTCAAATAATTTTTTAAATATATTCATGTAAAATTCCTCCTTCCAACTATTTTACCAAAAATCAAGCAAAAAGTGAATATTTTGCTTGATTTATTTCAATTATTCTTCTTCAATTACTCCGTACCCACCATCATGTCTTTTATAAACAACAGCAATCTTTTTAATATCACTATCTTTATACATAAAGAAGCTATGTCCCAATAGTTCCATTTGTAAAATTGCCTCATCAAGATTCATTGGTTTAATATCAATCTTTTTACGTTTGATTTCCATATCATTATCATCTGATAAATCTATAATATCATCAATGTTGAATTCTTTAACTCCTTCTTTTTCTTTATTCTTTAACTTGGTTTTATTCTTTCTAATTTGTCTTTCTAGTTTATCAATAACTAAATCAACAGCTGAATAAAAATCAGAACTTTCTTCTTCAGCTCTTAGTATTAATGTTTTTAGAGGTATTGTAACTTCAACTTTTTGAGAATAACTTCTTACCTTAACATTAACAGTAGCTTTAACATCATCTGCTAAAGTATACTTATCAAGCTTTGATAACTTCTCCTTTACATAATCCTTCATTGAATCGGTAATTTCTAATTTATTACCACGTACTAATACTTCCACAATATCATCTCCTTTATATAATTATAATATCATACTTAAGAAAAAAAAACTACCGTTTTTTACACGATAATTTCAGAATTTACTACTGATACATTTAATGCTTGGTATCCCTTTGAGGTTTCTAAAAGATTAAACTCTACTAATTGGCCCTCTTGTAAAGTTTTATAACCTTCTTGATTGATTGCTGAGTAATGTACAAATATATCTTCCTTATCAGTATACTCAATAAAGCCATAACCTTTTTCATTGTTGAACCATTTAACTCTACCTCTAACCACTCTCTAAATCACCTTCTTCTGTTTATTTTTTTGTGTAGATCTACAACGGTTACTGCCATGCACGTTATCTATGATATCAAATATTTTCTTATTTGGTCAGATTTTTTTAAAAATGTTATTTTTTCCTCGTTTTTGACATATTTTCATAGTTTTTTTATTCTTTCTTACCAAAACACCCTTAAAATTAACATTTTAGAGTTTTTTTATTAATTCTTCATATTTTGCTTTAAAATAAATATATGTAGGGAACTATAATAGTTTTCTATAGATAATTTTATATTATTATAAGATTATCACTACTCCAAACTACTGATAATTTATCAGTAGTTTTCTTTATATATTTTATTAACAAAAAAAAGATGTTTTTAAACACCTTTTTATAAAGTTTTGCTTTCTTGACTAAATGCAGCTAATTTGTCTTTTATTTCTTTGATGTAAGGCATATATCTATTTTCAATAGCACCTTTATATTCATTCCAAGAAGCTAATTTAGCTTTAAGTAAAATTACTGTTTGAGCATCATAATGACTAAGTTCTTCTTTAGCAGCTTTCTCATTTAACTCAGCTAGTTCTCTTTCAATAGCTTTAATCTCAGTTATAATTGGATTAAGTTCTCCAGCTAATCTACTTTCTAGTCCAAATAACTTATTTCTTAGTCTAATTTCTTCATTACTCATACCTATTCCCCCTTTAAACGATTTATATTGTATCATAAAACTTTTAATTTGTCAAGAAAAAACTATCTATCGATGTAGTAAACTAGATGTGGGAAAATAAATTTTTCAAAAATAAAAGAGAAAACACTCAATATTTAAAAACTGTTAT
>CANRCN010000103.1 GCA_947629135.1 uncultured Bacilli bacterium
TTTTGTTTCATTCTTTCTATAACCATTTCATTATGAGTATGTCTTGTTCTATCAATCATTGTTTTAGGTGGTAAAAAATTATAAGGTTTTCCACTAGATACAGAAAAATTAGTATTGTATCTTGCCGATACTAAATCATAGTTTCCTGCTAATAAAAGGGCACTATCTTCATACTTTGTAAATCCTAAAATTGGTCCTTTAGGTCTAGCTGGGGCTATTTGATTATTTCCAATATATGATGTACAAATTCCATGAGAAGCAACTTTTGGACAATTCCACTCATCCCTAAAATTAGCAGGTCTTTTCCATGCAGAATTATAAGCTCCTAGTCCATGGATTTGCATATTAAAATTATCATTTACTTCATAAAATTGAATATGCTTTCCATTATAAGTTACATTTTGTAATTTAGGATTTTTTGACTTATCTTTTTCATTTATAGTATATAATGTCTCTTTATACATCTTTGCATATTCTTTTCTTAAACTAGTTTCAAAGGAAATAGTTGTATAAAAATCTGCTTCTAATATTTCAGAACCATGATAAAGCTCTCTTAAACCTTCAATAGAATCAAGAGACATAATTTTATGAAATGTCTCAATTATATTTATAATTTCAGGATCTAAATTTGCTTCTCTTAATTCTTCTAAATCATGGTAATATCTTTTATAAATAAACTCTGCTGTTTCATAGTCTATTCCATATTTCTTTTCAAATATAGCTCTCTTTATTTCTGAAGCATCCATATTGTTTAAATTAACAGCTATATTTCTGAAATATATATTCTTTTTCTCTTTAAAATTTTCATCACTTAAATCTTCAATACTTGTTATATTAAATATATTTTCATTTCTTTCAAGAACATATACTAAGTTTTTAATTTTTTCTTCATCTAATTCCAAAATATTTATTTTACTTAATAAATCATTATATTTTGTAATATTATTTAAAACTTTTTCTATAACACTTGTTAAATCATATTCTTTTTTATTAAGCATATTTGCTATTTTTATAAAAAATTGTAAAGAATTATTATCAAGATTAATTATTTTTTTCTGAATATCAGGATATAAAGTAAACATAGTTAATAAACTCATATTTAATCCATCAATCTTTAACATATTAAAATTTAAAGTTTTAAATAATTCATCGTTTTTTTGATATAAATACCTTATTTTTTTCTCTAATATATCTTTATCTACTTTTAATATTTCTGAAAAAAATTCTACATATTCTTGATTAAAAATAACTTCTTTTGATTCAGGATTATCAGATTCAACAAAAATAATTTTTTCCAAATCTATTTGATTTATCAAAGATTTATTAGCTGAAATTAATTCTTTTAATATGCCCTTATTTGCTTGCCAATTAAGAGGAATATTATTCCTTATATTTATATACATAATTATGCCTACTTTATATTGATTAAATATTTCTTCCGTCATTTCTGGGAAAAATTTTTCTAAATTCATCTTATATAATGAATCTCTTTGATTACTATCTAAATAATCAAACAAAATTTGACTATTTTTCCATTCTTCTCCATATAAATTATTTTTCTCAATATAAACTTCTATTTCTTTACTATATTCATTTAATATTTCAGGAGTTATTTCTTTTAAAAATTTTTCTAAATTCATCTTATACAATAAATCTCTTCTATTTTTATTTAAATAATCAAACAAAATTTGACTATTTTTCCAATCTTTATTGTATTGAATATTTTTTTCAATATAAGCCTCTATTTCTTTGCCATATTCATTTAATATTTCAGGAGTTATTTCTGGAAAAAATCCTTTCAAATTCATCTTATATAATAAATCTCTTCTATTTTTGTTTAAATAATCAAACAAAATTTGATTATTGTTCCACCCTTCTCTATATAGAGATTCTTTTTCAATATAAGCTTCTATTTCTTTACTATATTCATTTAATATTTCAGGAGTTATTTTTGGAAAAAATTTTCCTAAATTTATCTTATATAATAAATCTCTTCTATTTTTATTTAAATAATCAAACAAAATTTGACTATTTTCCCAATTTGAATTGTATAGAATTTTTTTTTCAATATAAATTTCTATTACACTAGAATATTTATTCAATATTTCTTCTGTTAGACTAGAAAATATTCTTTCTAAATCAAAATTATATAATAAATCGGGAGCATATTTAGCAACAAAATCAAATAATACATTATTATTTACCCATTCGTGTGGAATATTACTTGGATTAGTAAAAATATTTAAAATCAAATCTTTATTTTTTTCTAAAACATCCATATTTAGTTCTGGAAAAATTTTATTTAAGTTATCACTGTTTAGTAAATTAGGAGCATATTTAATTATATAATTACAAAAATTTTTGTCATTATACCAATTAAATGGAAGAGCTCTTACTTGACCATACATTAATATTATATCTCCATATTGTTTTAAAATTTCAGGAGTTATTTCTGGAAATATTTGCCATAAATTTAATATGATTAATAAATCTTTATGATTTTTATATAAATAATCAAATAAAACTCGATTTGACCATGTAAGAGAAGTTAATAGACTAGAATAGTCCCCTTTTAAAAATTTATTTTTCTTTTCTTGAATATATTTTACAATTAAATCACCATATTTTTCTAATATTTCTTCAGTTATTTCAGGAAATATATCTTCTAAATTAAATTGACTTAATAAACTTGGATCATACTTAGCTATAAAATCAAAAAAATTTTTATTACTAAATAAAAAAGAAAATTCATTACGTTTTATATAATTAAACATTTGATTCTTATAATTTTCTAAAAATCTATCAAAATCAGATGGAGAAAAGTCTAAAATTAACTCTATCACAAAATCAAAAATATCATCATTATCTATTAAATTTTTCATAATATTTGGCATGTTAAAAATTTGGCAAAACATACTTGCATTCTCTGAAAAATAATTATATATTTCTTCATTATTATCTAAATCATATCCTAAACTTAAAACTTGATATAAAGCCTTAATGAACTTTTCTAAAAAAGCATTATCACTTAAAATATGTGAATTATTTTTGTAAGTTTCAAATATTTCTATTATTTCATTATTTGACATTTTAATACCTCTTATTCTGACTTTCTATTTGATTGTTTTTACCTTGCATCTTTACTTTTTGATATTCTTTAAATGCTTCTTCTTTATTATCATATTTTTCTAAATATTCAAATAATAATAATGTATCTTTTGAAATATCATTATAAATATCTAAAATTTCTTCCCCAGTTTTTCCTTTTAAACTTATATTTTCTTTATTATCATTATTCATTTTTATATTTCCTTTCTATTTATTTTTTTACAGTTTCTTCTGATTCAAGATTAATTCCTAAATTTTTAACTTTTTCTTTATAATATTCATATATATCTCTAGCTTTATTAAAATAAATCTGTTTTTCCTCAAATGATAAAAGTTTAACTAATGTTACTATATTATCCCCAAGCTTCATTATATAATCGCTATTTAAATTAGTATTTTCTAATCTATTACATTCATTTTGAAAATAAATAATTAATTTATCTAAAAAATTATTAATTACCGTCTCACTAAAAATATCATTATAATCAGCATGAGGAACTTCGCTGAATTCTTGACATCCTATTGAGTTATTCATATATGTTAAAAA
>CANRCN010000104.1 GCA_947629135.1 uncultured Bacilli bacterium
CTTGTATCTCTTGGATCTTCTAATACTTCAAATCTTTCAAATAAATTCATAATTAAATCAACTCTCTTTTTACCTTGCTTTAATTATACACCTTTTTTCTTTTCTTTTTTAAGCGATTGCCATACAACTAAATTAGATTTATATTTTTTTTGAATTATTAAATTCAGTTACAAGAATTGGTTCTGAATCATCGAGTATTAATTTACCATCTAATAAATAAATACTTCCAGACATAGAATTAAATTTTCTTAAAGTAACGTTGTTATTAATACTTAATTTATTAGCTAATTCATTGTAATCAAATTCGATATCTTTACCATCATATATACAATTTCTTCCTGGAAAAATATAAATTTCACTTTCAGTATTTAATCCTAAAAATTCTAGAAGATATAATATATCATCAGCTGAATTTATAGGAGAAATATGCATTAAGAAATTAGTATTACCTTTTCTAACTACTAATCCACAACAAGTACCAATACCATAAGTTAACATATTTTGATTATCATTAACTAAGCAGTAATTATCCATAGGTACACAATGAGCTTGGATTCCTACATATTCATCCCCAATATTTCCTAATTCAGCATGAGTTATAGTAGTTAAATGCTTAAAAAATCTAAAGTGATTTGCTGCATTAATTTTCTTTTTAACATTTTTCATAGCATTAAAGTAATTAAAATTCTTCGTGTTATCTTTTTTTTCTTCAAAAAAATCTTCATCATTCATGATTAACACCTCAATTATTTTCTTATGTTTAGAATATCATTATTTAAATAAATTTGTCAATAAAAAAATAAAGCATGTAGTGCTTTTTTATAATAAAAAATAATTAATTAATAATGGTGGAGCTGGGGAGAATTGAACTCCCGTCCGAGATTATAGATAGAAAAACATCTACAAGGTTAGTTAATTCGAAAGTTTCATTAGGAAATAAGTGAATTAACAAACATAAACCTAACTAGTTTAGTAAAATTCGTTATTGCTCCTAAACAAAGTAATAATATAATCTACAAAAATGAACCCTACAAAAAATCCGTAGATAAGATTTAGAGAGGGTATCCGCTTTTATACTAAGCGAATGCTAATTGATTTCTGTTTCCAGTTATCTTTAAATTCCATTTAACGCATAGGTACGCCTTGCAATTTAACACCCGATGTAATCCCGTCGAAACCATTGCAGCCCCTTAACACGTACCATTATATACTATATTCAAAAAAAAGTAAATATTTTTTTGTGGTTTTAATTGACTATTCTTTTTTATTATGATAATATTTATATAAGGTATGGAGGATAAAAAGAAATGGAAAAACATTTAAATAAAAAAGGCTTTACATTAGTTGAATTATTGGCAGTTATCGTTGTACTTGCTATTGTTATGGCTTTAGCAGTTATTAGTATTTCTAACGTTATTAATGATGCTAGAAAAAATACGTTTGTAACAGATGCTCTTTCATTCCTAGATGGTGCACATCAATTAGTAAGTTCTGATAGTGTTAGTAATCTTTTAGGTGGCGATGGCTCAGGTAGTTATGCTCCAAATTGTAGTGGTAGTTCAAGTGATACAAAATATATTCCTCTTTTAGCAATTAACTTAGAAAAAGGAGGAGTTAAGAGTCCTTGGGGAAATAAATATGTTAAAGGTGAAACAACAACTGAAGGTAAAGGTAATGGCTCATTTGTAATGGTTAGTTCAGTAATAGGAACACAAGGAGGCTGTACTTATAAATATTCAATTTATTTGACAGATGGTGTTCATTCAATTGGTACTAGTGATTCTCCTATTGAAGAAGGACAAGTTAATACCAGCAAAATAACTGTAAAATAATAATATAAAGTTCGAGAAAATCGAACTTTTTTCTTTCTAAAATCGAAAAAGTTTGATAAAATAAAAAAGAAAGAAGGTTTTTATGTTAATTATAGGTTCACATGTAAGTTTTACTAAAGATAAACAAATGTTAGGAAGTTTAGAAGAAGCTTTATCATATGGAGCTAATACTTTTATGTTTTATACTGGAGCTCCTCAAAATACTATACGATATGAAATTAATAAAGAAAGAATAGAAGATGCAAAGAAAAAAATGCTTGAAAATAATATAGATATTAATAATGTTATAGTTCATGCTCCTTATATTATTAATTTAGCTAATGATGATGCAACTAAATATGATTTTTCAATTAATTTTTTAAAAGGTGAAATTAAGAGATGTGAAGAATTAGGAATTAGTTATATGGTTTTACATCCTGGAAGTCATGTTGGACTTGGAATAGAAAGAGGAATTGAAAATATTATTCATGCTTTAAATATTGTTTTAAAAGATAGTAATAATGTTACGATTTTACTTGAAACAATGGCAGGCAAGGGTAGTGAAGTTGGTAGTAAATTTGAAGAAATAAAAAAAATAATTGATGGAATTGAGAGAAAAGAGTTAATTGGTGTTTGTATGGATACTTGTCATTTAAATGATAGTGGTTATGATATAAGTAAGTTTGATGATGTATTAGATGAATTTGATAAAATAATTGGATTAAAATATTTACATTGTATTCATGTAAATGATAGTAAAAATCCTTTAGGAGCTAGAAAAGATAGACATGAAAATATTGGATATGGTACAATTGGTTTTGAAAATCTTTTAAAAGTTTTATATCATGAAAAATTAGATGATATTCCTAAAATTTTAGAAACACCTTATATTTTAGATAAAGCTCCATATAAAGAAGAGATTGAAATGATAAAATCTAGAAAATTTAATGAAAAATTAAAGGAAATTGTTGATTAATTTTCTTTTTTTTGATAAACTAATATTGTTTTATCAAAGAGGTTATTTATGAGTAAGTTTTATAAAGATGAAATTGTTGAAGGTTGTGTAACTGGTGTTGAAAGTTATGGAATTTTTGTTACTTTAGATGAATATTATAGTGGTTTAATACATATATCTGAAATATCTGATGGTTTTGTAAGAGATATTAATAAAGTTGCTGATATTGGGGAAACTATTAGAGTTAGAGTTTTAGATAGTGATGATGATACTTTTCATGTTAAACTAAGTATAAAAAATTTAAATTATCGACTAAAAAGAAAAAATGCTAAAATTTCTGAAACAGAACATGGTTTTGAGACTTTAAGAAATAACCTTCAAAAGTGGATAGAACAAAAAAATGAAAAAAATTGAAAAAAGAATTTAAAAAAATGTTGACATATGCCAAAGAAAATGTTATATTTAATGTTGTCTTGTGCATAAATGGGCGATTAGCTCAGTTGGTTAGAGCACCTGCCTTACAAGCAGGGGGTCATAGGTTCGAGTCCTATATCGCCCA
>CANRCN010000105.1 GCA_947629135.1 uncultured Bacilli bacterium
CATATTTTTCTAAAACATTTTCTTCCTTTTCATTATTAGGATACATAATTATCACCTCTTTTATAATATGACTTAAAATCATATTTCAATACCTATTATACTCTAAAATTAGCACTTGTCAATAGAGAGTGCTAATTTTCTTTTAAAAAAAAGAATAGATAACCATTACTTACTCTATTTCTTTTATTTCATTTAATAATTTTTCATATTCTTTTAGTTTATCATCTAATCTAAGCTGACATTTTTTAAATACTTCTACTAATTCATCTATATTTTTATTTTTTTGAGCATTATATAATGCCTTTTTATAATCTTCACTATATTCATTATCAATGGCTATTAAATCTATGTTTCTTTCTATACATTGTTTTAATATTATAAATCTACCTATTCGACCATTTCCATCTTGAAAAGGATGTATAAGTTCAAATTTATAATGAAACTCTGCAATATCATTAATAGTAACATTTATTTTTTCATTCCAATCAGAAATTAAATTAAACATTAAATTATCGACTTCTGAAGGATATGCTAATTTTAAATCTACATTTCTTAATTTATTTTCATATTTTTTCCACACCCCAACATTATGAATATCATCATCAACTGAACCTTTTTTTAATAATCTATGCCAATTAAATAACATAAATTTATCTAATTCTTTATCACAATCATTAATTACATTATCAAAAACCTCTAAAGAATTTCTAGTTTCTATAACATCATCTAAGAAATGATTACCTAAAACTTTTTTTTCTGTTAATAATTTATCTAACTCTACTTTAGAAAATGTACTACCTTCTAAATGGTTAGAATGATATAAAAATTCTATTTTTAAATCATCATATAATGAATTTGTAATTTTTGACAAATATTTAATTTGCTTACTATTAATTTTCATATGCTATCTCCATTTTTATTTTTCAATTAAGTTAATATTAAATCAAAGAAAACTATTAAACTTTTAAGTATTTTCTAACAGCTCTTCCACTTCCAAGCATACCAACAACTATTCCTATTACAACAACAATTATAGATGCATAGTAAATAAATGGAAAAGGTTTAACAAGTTTAATAATATCTGTAAATAATCTTCCTCCAAAATAATCATATAAAGCTTTATAACCATATATCATTAAACCAACTGGAACTAAAGAACCAATGAAGCCAAGAATCATACCTTCAACAACAAATGGAAGCTTGATACCAAAGTTACTTGCTCCAACAAGTCGCATAATAGATATCTCTCTTTTTCTTGAAAAGATTGTAAGTTTAATTGTATTAACTATCAAGAACATAGTCATTAAAATTAAAGCAATAACTGCAATAATAGATACCCTTTGAGCTACTTTAAATACAGTTACTAATTGATCTACCATTCCTTCTCCATATTTAACAGTATCGATAGCATCTAAATTATTAATCGCAGTTGCTGTTTCTCCTATTTTTTCTATATTATCAACTTTAATTAAATATGTATTTTGTAAAGGATTTTCTTCTTCATCCCACTCTTTCATAACATTTAAGAAAGCTTCATCTTCCTTCATCATTTCTTCTTTTATTTCTTTTTTATCTTTATATGTAACTGATGCAACATTGCCAATATCTTCAATATCAAGTTTTAACTTAGAAACATCAAAATTATCAGCATCATTTGAAACAAATGCTACAATTGTTAAATCTTTCTTTAATTCGCTTGAAAAATTATCAACATTATAAGTTACAATAATTGATAAAGCTACAATTATAAGAGTAATAATTATACAAGAAATACTTGCAAGTGATAAAGATAAGTTTCTTCCTACACTTTTAAATGCATCTCTTATACTTCTTCCTAATATTCTAAAGAATCTCATCTATGTATTCACCCTCCTTATAATCCTTATATAAATGGCCTTCCTTAAGGGCTATTACGTGTTTTTTCTTTTTATCAACTATAACTTTATCATGAGTTACCATGACAACTGTTGTTCCCTCTTTCTTGTTAATTTCTTCAAGCAAGTCAACAATTTCCATACTCATATTAGGATCCAAATTACCTGTTGGTTCATCGCATATTAAAAGTTTTGGTTCATTGACAATCGCTCTTGCAATAGCAACTCTTTGTTGTTCTCCACCTGATAAATTATCAGGATAATCTCTTAATTTACTCTTTAAACCTACTAATTCAACAGCTTTTAATACCTTAGGACGAATATCCTTCTTCTTAGCTCCAATTGCCTCTAATGCAAAGGCAACATTTTCATAAACATTAGATTTAGGTAATAATCGATAATCCTGAAATACAATTCCTAACTTTCTTCTTAATTTATAAACATTTGAATTTCTTAACTTATTAACTTTTAAACCACCTATAATTATTTCACCACGAGTAGGTTTTTCTTCACGATAAAGCATTTTAATTAAAGTTGATTTTCCTGAACCAGATCCTCCAATTATAAAGCAAAAATCTCCTTTTTCAATGCTAAGATTCAAATCATATATAGCAACAACACCATTTTTATACTGCTTTGTAACGTCATTAAATCTTATAAATTCCATATTTCACCACCTAAACTGCCTTTTTATTTTTACTAAACCATTATAACATAAAATTCAAATAAATAATACTATTTTCACAAAAAATACATAATTAGGTAAAAAAAACTTGGAAAAATCCAAGCTTATTTTCTAAAACTCATACCATTATATTCTAAAACTTTTTTATCAATATCATAATTTATAACTTTAGTTGCATCAGTTGTATAAAAACTTCCCTTATATTGATAATCTAATTCAACTTCCTTATTTTCACTATCATAAGTCCAAGTACAATTAGCCGAATTATTTATCAATTTTGAAAGATCGCAAGTACCATTTTTATTTAAAACTATTTTCTTATCTTCATATGAATAAGTACCAGCTATATTTCTTTCATTACTAAACATAAAGGCAAATAATCTAATAATACCAAGTAAAGTAATGATACCAACAACGAAAATACCAATATAGAAAATTACTTTATACATTTCCTTAGTTATAATATTTCTATCCTTGTATTCATTCTCAACTTTATCTGTATTAGTTGTAATTAACTCTGTTAACTTATCCTTAAACTCTTGATTATTCCAAGTAAAGAATACAAGTGGAAATGCATGATATTGATGAATAATAATACTTCTAAATATCCAAAAGAAAT
>CANRCN010000106.1 GCA_947629135.1 uncultured Bacilli bacterium
AATAATATTATTTTTAGATAATTAGGATGTGTTTTTAATAATATATTACTTAATGAATTATTTTTTAACAACCATTCAATATTATCTTTAATAAACTTTGCTGTATTTGAATTTAATTTTTTAAATTGCTCATACTCTCTTCTAATTATATCTAAATAGTATTTTTTCTCTTCATAAGTTATATATTCATATTTATATTTAGTTTCATATTTAGCTTCATGATCTTTAATAAATTTCTTACTTAAAAGCAAAAACTTCATTTCATATAGTTTATTTCTTAATTCTTTACTTAAATCTTCTTGATATACTTTTTGAATTATTAACAATTCATTGATTTTTTTAACAAGCTCTGAAACATTATCTAAAGTATTAGGAGCATTTAAAATTTCATTATATTGATTTTCAAAATATTTAATAAATTTATCTTTATATTTTTCTTTTTCTAAATCAATTTGAACTTCAATATTTGCAAGCTTAAAAGGTATTATATCATAACAATTCAAATTAGCTTCGCAAAGTAAATTTTCTAAATCTTCAATTTCTTTTAATTTGTTTTCAAATATTAATTCATTTATATTTTTATAAATTTTTAATTTTTCAGCATAATTCTTGAATCTTTTTGATGAATCATTAATATTATCATAAACTCTAAGAGAATTTAAGAAATTTTTGGCTGTTTCAAGTGAGTTTCTACTTACTTCTAAGTTAGAATCTAAAGCAATAATTGCAACTTTTAAAGTATTTTCTAAATTTCTCAATCCTCTCTCTTCTATTTCTCTTTTTAATTTGTTCTTTTTTCCTAATATTCCTAAATATTCTATATTGTGTTTTAAATTATGTTTTTGATATTCTTCTTTATATTTTAATAATCCTAGTAATTTTAATGCTAATTCTTTTCTTTTTTCATTTAATATATTATTTAAAGAAATAATTTTAGCATATTTTATTTCATAATCAACAAATTCATATTGATTAATTTTTACTTCTTTTCCTAAATCTTTTTTTATTGCCAAACTTTCTGCAATTTGTTCCAATTCATATAAAAATTTTATTAATAAATTAGTTATATCTTTACTTTTATCTCTTAATTCATTTGTATATTTTATTAAAGTAGCAAAGTTATTAATATTAATTTCTTGTTTATAATTATTTACTTTTATTTTATCTTCTTCAGATAATTCTTGATAATTAGGTAAATAAATAGGTCTATCAGCAATAGTTACTATGCTATGTTCTTCTGAAAATATTTTCTTTACTTTTAATTTATCAATTAAATTCTCTAATATCTTCATAACTTTTCCCCAATCAATTTGGGCTATTATTATAGCAAAAAAAGATTATATTGTCAAACTTAAAAGTACAATTGTTCATAAAAAAAAAGGATACAATATCATTATTTTATCCATAAACTCTTTTCAAAGTTATTCTTTCTAGTTGTCATCAATTAAAGATAAATTTATTTTAATTTTTTTACTTTTGATAAATCTTCCTCAAGCCAATTTTGTAAATTAATTGCTTCCATATCAAATGTTTTTTTATTCTCAACTTTAGGAACTTCTAATATTTTTAATAACTTCATAGCTATTTCACTTAAATCTATATTTTCTTTGTCAATTTTTCTAATTTCTAAATAATGTTCAAATCCTTTTTCTATCTCATAACCTTTTTCTTTAAGTAATAAAACAATAATATAATATAGTTCTTCCCAATATATTTCTATATTTTCACTATTCTGACCTAAATATTCTATAATATTAGTTGGAAATGGCTGTCTTTCCTGTTCTATATTTAAATTAATACATTCTTCTATATTATTCATTAAACTTTTTACATAAGAATAAATATCTGGATAATCAAAGCCCATCATTGTCATACTATAAAAGTTTAAAAAATATTGTTCAATCTGATCACCCAAAAATTTGATATATGATAACAATAAAATATAAGTATTATTATATTTATTTTTATCAATTACTAATTTGCCATTGACAATTATATCATTCTTATATATAGACGTTCTATTACCTAATTCAACTATTTCACTTAAAGAAAAATCTTGAAAAGGATATGGAAAAGATAAACCATTCTCTTTATCCACTAAATTATACATTTTTTTATAACCTAATATATATTTCTCAATTTCTTCTTTATCTTTAACATCTTTTAAATTAAGAATACCTATTGTATTGTAATTATCATCTAGTAAAACGAAAATATCTTTTTTAGGTGTATTCAATATAATAATATTTTCATATATATAAAAATCATCCCAACGTACTCCATAACTTCCACATCTTTGTTTAAATTTTAAATCCTTCATTACTTCATCTTTTATCATAATAAACACTCTCTAAGATCATTATATCATACAAAATTTAAATTCAAAATAAAACTTACAAAATTTTACATTAGGAAAGTCTCTTAAATATTACTCAAAAATAATGAAACTAACTTTAAAATAGCTAAATTGAGATACTCTATTCATTAATTATGAATTAATGCTTAATTTTTAGATGAATTATATTCTTTTCTAACTCATCTACTAACTTATAGATATCATTGGCTTTTTTAATTAATTTTTCATCTATATCTTTTTGAGATTTTAAATATTCATATATTGGCTCAAAATATTCTTTAATATCTACTCCTATATGACTTTTTATTATTAATCTACTATTTAAAAATTTAATTTCTGATTCAAACTCTTTTAGTTTTTTATCATATCTCTCAAAAGAAACAATAGTTAGTCTCCTAATAGAAAAAGAGTAAAAAATACCAGTGTTACTACATATTGATATAATTGCCCTTTTCAATCTTTTTCTTTTACTCTTTATTTAATAACCAATCAACTATATTGATTTTTGTTATTCCATCATAATCAGCTTCTACATCCATATCATAAGTTATTAAGTATTTTGGATAATGGTCACCTGTTTTTTGCAATGGCCTTAGTTCTCTTTCTAATACTTTATTATCTCTAACTGTTAATGCAACTTGAAAATATTTTAAGCCATCTCTATTTTCAGCAACAAAGTCTACTTCTAAATCATCAACTTTTCCAACATATACTTTATATCCTCTTCTTAATAA
>CANRCN010000107.1 GCA_947629135.1 uncultured Bacilli bacterium
TCTTTAGTTTTTTCATTACCATAAAAAAGAGCTTTATCACTTACCATCTCAGCATAGATTAAAGAACATCCCATTTCTTTAATAATTTTTCTAAAGGCATTATTACAAATACCAGCCATTGGTGCTAAAACAGTTTTACCATCTATATAAACATTGCCTATATACATTTTCAATCACCAAACATATTATACTTAAAATAAAACTAAAAGTAAATAAGTAAATTTAAAAGGAACCATCACTGGTTCCTTTCTCTATTGATTTTCCTTATTTAAATAATGGATTGTAAATTACTTGGTCAACATAGATTAAATCTGGATTTGGAATATTGTTATATCTAGCAATTTCTTGATATGGTACTTCCCAAGCTGTTGAAATTAACCATAATGTATCTCCCCAGATTACCTTATAACTCTTTTGATTTTTATCAGTATTAATAGTTGTATTAGCAACCCATACTGTATAATCTACTTCTTTATTGGTACTGTTGCTAGCAGTATTGCTTCCTGTATTGTTCTTATCACTAGTTGAACCGTTGCTACTACTAGAACCATCCTTGTCTCCAGTTTCCTTATCAGTTTGTCCTGATTCAGGTTCCTTAGACTCTTCTTTCTCGTTGTCTCCACATCCTGTTGATAAGAATAAAATTCCACTAAATAAGCATAAAATCAATAGTACTTTGGCATTAATCTTTAAGAATTTCATAAAACCCTCCTTTATCATTAATCTCCTATGTACATCTTAATTTTAGCATATAAAAAGACAAAATTCTACAACTTAACACTTATTTGACATTAAAACTAAAAATTTTCTAAAATAGATTATTTTTTTTGCTTATTTATATCATCAATTGTTATTTTACTATTATGAGGAATTGGTTTCCACTCTACCTTTTTAAATAAAGCAATATAAGTTGTATATCTTCCAATTATATCAAATATAGGCCAAGTAAAACAATATAGTATTTTTTTGTGTAATGGTATTTTTTTAATTCTTTTTCGCTCAATTATAAACACATAAACAGCTTCAATAATATGTTCGAAATAAGAACCTATACGATAAAATATTCGAGCCCAAATTGCAATTAATAAGGCTCCAAATAAAGCTTTTAGACCAGGTTCAATTGATATTCTTACATTAAATATCATTCTTAAAATTTGAGCAAGATAAGTACTTCCTCCAAAAAAATTAATTCTAGTTAAGCCATTAGTATAAGAATAAAATGAATAAAATATAACACTAACTAATAACCATCTAACTAAATTTATAACTGAAAATGGTACTGTTAACATCAATATATCAAATGATGCAAATCTATGACGAACAGATTCAATGAATCTTGGCCAAATTTTTTCAGATTTTTTCTCATTATCTTTTGAATCTCTTTTACCCGAGAAAATATTTAAAAATAATTTAGGACCAGTATCAACAAATGCTAACAAGTGTCCTTTTGACCATCTAACACGTTGACGTAATGCAACTTTTAAACTTGTTGGTTGTTCATCATAAAAAATAGCATCATCTTGATAAGTTATTTGATATCCCATAGCAACTGCATCAACAGTAAAAGCCCTATCTTCAGTCAATGAAGTATAATGCCAACCATTTTTAACAAGCTCTGATGCAAATAAAAATCCTGTTCCTTGAATATTAGTAGCAAGATGTAATAATGATCTAGCACGGTGTCCTGTTCTAATAGATCTTAACCAGTGAATTGCATAAGTTGAAGCTACCCAATTTTCATCAAAATTCTTAGAATGCCTATAAGAAGTAATTATTTTTTCACCACTATCAAATGCATCATTCATTTTAGAAACATAATCACTTTTTAATAAGTTATCTGCATCAAAGACAAAATATCCTTCAAAAGATTGCCTTCCATAGTCTTCTTCAATTCTATCAAATAAATACTCTAAAGCAAAACCTTTTGTTCTATGTTCATTATCAAATCTTTCGTAACAAACACAACCCTTACTTCGAGCAATTTCTGCTGTTTTATCAGTGCAATTATCAGCAACTATAAAAATAGTTAATAAATCACTTGGATAATCTTGTTTATAAATACTATCTATTAGATTCCCAATTACTGCTTCTTCATTTCTTGCTGCAATTACAATTCCATATTTATGCTTATTTTTAGCTTTCTTAAATTTTCTAGTAAAAAAGACGCCTAATATAACATAGACTGTTTTATATGCTAAAAGAACAGTTATAACATTTCCAATAATAGTATTTATATTTTTTATACCAGGATAATAAATTCCAAAAAAATTAGCTATATTATCTAACAAATAAGTAATAAACCCCATTTTGTCCCTCACTTCTACGTTTTTTATTATATCATACTAAATATACAAACTTCAACATATTTCAAAAAGAAAAGAGTATTTCTACTCTTTATCATTATCTTCATTATTGTCTTCGTTTGCATCACTAGCATCAATATCATTAGCTTCAAGTAAACGAATAATATCATCTTTGTTTAATTTAGAATAACCTTTTACATCTTTTTCTTTTGCAAGTTCTCTTAATTCATCTAAAGTCATATCTTCAAGGGTTGTATCTTCTGGTAATTCTTTATGTTCAACTAAATATTCAATTTGTTCTTTAGTTAAAGTCTCTCTTTCAAGTAAAGCATCTGCAATCAATTTAACTAAATCTGCATTTTCTTTTAATATTTCAGTTGCCTTCTTATAACATCCTCCAACTATCTTTCTAATTTCTTCATCTATTTCATGAGCAACAATATCAGAGAAGTTACGACTCTTATTATAGTCACGTCCTAAGAATACTCCTTCAGTTTGATGTTCTAATTGAACAGGTCCAAGATCACTCATACCATATTCAGTTACCATAGCTCTTGCTATCTTTGTTGCTTTTTCAAAGTCATTATGAGCTCCAGTTGTAATTTCTCCAAAGTTTAACTCTTCAGAAACTCTTCCTCCAAGTAAACCTGTAATTTGTTCTAGTAATTCTTTCTTAGTTTGAGTATATTTTTCTTCTTTAGGAACCATCATAGCATATCCACCAGCATAGCTTCTTGGAATAATTGTAACCTTTTGAACAACATTAGCAGAATTTAATTTTAATC
>CANRCN010000108.1 GCA_947629135.1 uncultured Bacilli bacterium
TGCAAGTAAATATTCATTTACAAAAAATTCTAGATTCATATTATCAACTACCTTCTCTATGTACACATTAATAATAACATAATTTAATATCAAAATAAAGAAATATTTAAAAAAAAACTTAAGAAATTAATTCTTAAATTTATCTCTTTCGATTATTCTTATATTGATTTATATAATTATAAGCTACACTATAATCTATTGCCTCATAACTAAGACATTTATTTTTAATACCATTTATACCAGGATATTTTTTATTTATATAAGGATTAAACTCTGGTTCCATACTATTAAATACATCTAAATATAACCTTGCTGCATCTTCTCCTATTTCTTTATTTAAAATATTAAGTCTTTCATTTAAATCTTTAAAAATTAATCTATCACATATATCTTTACCAAATAATTCTTGTAATAAATAAGCAATTCTTGTTTCCTTAGGATAACCACAACAAGATGTTTCTAAATTATATTTTAAAGCAAGTTCTCTTGTTTTTAACTCATTAAAACCTTCAGCTAAAGCATATGCTCCATCAGAACCACACATATGCATAACTTCATGTAATAATATTTCTTTAAAATATTCAATTGGAGTTGCACCTTTCAAAATAATATGTTCAACAAAATCTAAATACGTATTATCATTTAATATCATATTATTATTATCATGAGTTTGATGTTTTTTATTACTACCATATTCCTCTAATTTAGCTAATTCATTAATTACATGATAAGCTCCAATTGGTAAATGAATAACACTATCACTTGTTACATATAAAGAAATTGTTTTAGTATCATGAATTTTAACTAGAAAAGAAAAATCTTTAATCTTTTTTAATTTTTCCCTTATATTACTAGGTATATCTTTATATTCATTTAAAATAATTCTTACATATTCTTTGATTATTTTAGTTATTTCTTCCTTATCTTTTTCTATATTATAATCTATCATAAAAATACTCCTATATATATCATTCTAACAAATTATTAAAATAAAATCTAGTTTATTAAAATAGCTTTTTAAATATTTTCTTTATTTTTTTAAACAACGATTCTTTTTCTTTACCTTTATTATCTTTTTCAAGAATATCTTCTTCATAAATTACTTTTTTATTTAATAATACTTGAATACTTCCTAACTTATTATCATCTTTATCATTTACAATTATCTTAGTTTTAATCTTATGTATTTCTTCATCAGTTAAAGGATAAGTAAACGATTCTTTAATATAATAATCTTTTTTAAAAATATTACTAGGTACTTTAAACTTATCTTTATCTAAAATAGTTTTATTTTGATAATTATTAAAATAATATTCATATAAACTCTCATGATTTTTATACATTTCATCATCATCTAAAGTTACTATTAATAAATTTAAGTTATTTTTAGAAGCAGTTGATACTAAAGATCTTCCTGCTTTTGGAGTATAACCACTTTTAACAGATGTAATATATTTATAATCAAATAAGATTTTACAACGATTTACTAAAGAATATGATTTTTGATTAGATTTAAAATCATAATACTTAGCTCCAGCTATTTCTCTATATTCTTTAAAATTTAAATATAAATATCTTGTTAAAATAGCAAGGTCATAAGGAGTTGAATAATTCATAGTCTCTTCATCTAAACCATGTGGATTTTTATAAATGGTATTTTGCATACCTATTTTGGTTGCTTCTTCATTCATCAAATACACAAAAGAATCAACATTTCCAGCTACAAATTTTGCTATTACAACACTCGCATCATTTCCACTTCGAAGCATTAATCCATATAGAAGATCTCTTAAAGTAAGTTCTTCTTTAAGTGATAAATACATATTAGTTCCATACATTTTTAAAACTTCGTCTCCAACCACAACTTTCGTATCCAATTTATCTTTAGCATATGTTAAAGCAACTAATAAAGTCATAATTTTAGTTGTTGATGCTATTAATCTTTCTGAATTGCTTTCATGTTCATATAAGATTCTTCCAGAATCAATATCCATAACAATACTACTAGCTCCACTTGATGAAATAGCTTGAACATTAATTGTATTAAATAATAAGATAAAAAGAAAAATAGGTAAAATTTTCTTCATACCATCACCTATCTAAATATATGAAAAAACTTATAAATAAATACTATTTTAATTCTTAAAAAAATGATATAAAATATTCGACAAAAAAATTGTCAAATAAATTGACAAATTGTATTTATTTTCATACAATTAGATTTGAGATATAATCTAATTGGTTAGGTGTTAGCCTCCAAAACTTTAATATTTTACAATATATAGTTAAGGAGGTGTTTAAGATGATCAGACTATATATTTTTGATTTTAATG
The DNA here is from genome assembly GCA_947629135.1 of uncultured Bacilli bacterium. GTDB lineage: Bacteria > Bacillota_I > Bacilli_A > RF39 > UBA660 > RUG591. The sequence continues at coordinate 2,334 of CANRCN010000108.1, forward strand.
AAAGTCATTCATATTTTATATGGAGTACTTGATATTTACTTTCTTAATATTAGTTGTGATTCTATTTATTATAGTAGCAATTGCGATTACCTTAAAAAAATAGCACCTAACTTCAATTTGAAGTTTTGGTGCTTCACAAAAAATATTTTTGGAGATAGCACCTAACTGAGAAAATTAGGTTGTATCTCTTTTTTATTTTATACAATACCAAAAGAAAGTATGTATAAAATTCTTCCTTTTAAAGAATTGACCATATTATATACTAAATTTCTTTAAAAGTCAAATAATAAATAAGTTAGAGAATTGAACGAACAAATGCCTTCTATATTCTCTATATATATTCTAACAATTAATAATTACTTTTTCAAGTATTTTTTTCTAATGTTTTAAATTTTATTTTTAATTGGATATAGCATATAAGTAATAAAAAAAATGTATACACTTATTTACAACTATTTAAAATGAAATATTGGTGATACTGTACAAGTTGTTGAAAGTACATATTACCATATGTTTCCAGAAAAAAAACAACATACAGTTGATGTACTTAATAAAATTAAAATATAAAATTTAAGAGGTAAATAAGAGGTAAAGTTAAAATAAGCAACAAAAAAACCTTATAAAATAAGGTTAGTATACAATTTGGTGGAGCATAGGAGGATCGAACTCCTGACCTCCACGGTGCAAACGTGGCGCTCTCCCAGCTGAGCT
>CANRCN010000109.1 GCA_947629135.1 uncultured Bacilli bacterium
TATAGGGGTCACGTCCTTTCTATCTTATTCATATTAATTATAATATATTTTTTAGAATAATCAAGTTATAATAATTTTTTTATTACAAATTTTACAAATAAAATGTAAAATTTATAAAAGGTAAATCTTTTTTAACTTTATATAATTAAAAAAGATACCATTAAGTACCTTTATAGATTTAATTCATTATATACCTAAAATTGAGTAATAAATAGCTTGAATGACGTTGCTCATATTACATTTGCATAACAAAAGTTAAAAAACAAATATTAGGTAATTGTTTTCCACTTTTAATATCTTGATCTAGTATAGATAACTTATAAAGTAAACTCAATAATTCTTTTTTGCTATAATTAAGACCTTTATTTCTTGCTAACTTAACTGGATATTCTTTAACTCCAAGTTCTTGACTTATCATGCTATCACTCAACTTATTCATAACTTTAACATTATAAATTAATCTTATTTGATTACTTAAAAGAACTAATATTTGAAAAATTTCTGTTCCACTTTCTATAAAATGATTATATAATTCATAGCTTCTAACTTTATCTTTTTTAATAATAGCATCAATTAAATCAAATATAGTATTTTCAATTGTTTCTCTAACATTTAAATCAATATCATTTTTTAAAATAGTTTTAGTATCTAGTTTATACATTTTTAACTTATCAAGTTCTGTATTAATCTTATCTAAATCTTTTCCTACTTTACTTAAAAAATAATTAATAACACTTCCATCCATTTTATAATCATCTAAATTTTCTTTAACATAAGCTTCTAAATTTATATCTTTAACTTCAATTACTTTAAAATATTCTTTACAAGTTTTTACAATCTTTAAAACGTTATTCATTTTCGCAGTTACTAAGATTAAGATATTATCACTTGGATTTTTTAAATATTTTTCAAATTTGCTGCTATTAAAATCTGTTTTTTGAATTAAAAAAGGAGGATTATAGCCAATTACTATTTTAGTTGTTGCAAAGAAACCATAGGTATCTAAAGTTTCTATAACATCATCCATTAAACCTGTTGTCAAGTCAAATTTAACGATTTCCTTCTCCCCTTTTATTTTTTTAATTATATTATCAATTTCTTTTTGAATTAAGATTTCATTTCCGCCTTCAATTATAAATAATTTTTCCATGCCTAAATACCTGATTTGATACTAGCAAGTGCTTCTTTAAGTTTTGTCTTATCTTTTCCTGAACCTTGAGCAAATTTAGGAGACCCTCCACCATTTCCAAGTGTTTTAGCAGTAATTTCTTTTATTATCTTACCAGCATCAATTCGAGAATTACTACGAGCAATGAAAGTAATGTTTTCTTTTAAAACATTAGCAACTAAGATAAAGATATTTTCATATTTATTAGCAAGAGTATCTAAAATATTCTTTAAGGAAGATATATCACCATCTTTTACTTCCATAATTAATAAATTAATATCATTAACTTTTTCAATTGCATCTTCATATTTTGATAAATCTGAAACAGCCATATCTGCTTTCATTTTTTCGTATTTATTAACAAAGTCATGAGTTTCACTTGCAATTTCAATATCTTTCTTCTTTAATTCAACAATATCTTTATAAGAATCTACTTTAGGAGTTTCAAATTTTATATTTAAATTTAACTTTAAGTTATCACGTTTAGCCATTAAAGAAATATTTTTAATTTTCATAATATTTTTAACAATATTATCATTATATGGATGAGCAATTGCTTCTAAAGAATCTTCGATCTTATCTCTAGTTACACCTGTAATTCTCCAAGTATTACTTCCTTTATTTTCTAAAGACATAATAGCAAATTTCTTAATATCTTTAGTATTTTTTACGTGGCAACCTCCACATAATTCATGAGAATCTCCAATTGTAACAACTCTAACTTTATCTTTATATTTATCAGTAAATAAAGCCATTACAGAATCTTTATCTATTTCTTTATAATCTTTTAATTCGGTATTTCTTTTAATACCTTTTTTAATATAATCATTAACAAAATCTTCTATTTTAATTAAATCTAAATCGCTTAGCTTACCACGATAAGTAAAGTCAAATCTCATATAATTATCAGCAACATAGCTTCCTGCTTGATGAATATCTTTATCAATTAAAGTTTGTAAAGCAAGTTGTAATATATGAACAGTTGAATGGTTAGCTTCAATATTAAGTCGTCTTTCTTTGTCAACTAAAAGATCAAATTCGTCTCCCTTTTCTATTTTACCACTTAAAACTTTAACTTTATGGATATGTTGACCATTTGGACCTTTGAAAACATCAAGAACTCGAACTTTTGCCTTATCGTTTACAAACATACCTGTATCACTTATTTCACCACCAGACTCAGCATAAAAACAAGTTTTGTCAAAGACTACATATCCATCTTTACTAAGACTATCAACAAATTTATCATTTTTAATTAAACTAATTACTTTTCCTTTTAATTCATAAACTTCATATACAAATTCTGAATTATCTTTATAATTTAATAATAATTCATTTTGATTTTGCATAGATTCATTTTCTTTACGAGCACTTTTTGATAATTCTTTTTGCTTCTTCATACATTTATCAAATTCAACTCTACTTGTAGTAAATCCCTTTTCTTCTAAATATTCTAAAGTTAACTCAAATGGAAAACCATAAGTATCGTATAATTTGAAAGCATCACTTCCGCTTATAGTATTATCACTTGATGCATCCATAAATTCAGCTAATTTCTTTTCACCATTATCAAGAGTTTTTAAGAATAATTCCTCTTCTTCTTTTATTAAGTCTTTAACCTCTTGTTTCTTATCTTTTAAATAAGGATATACATCTTCCATATTTTTAACAACTGAATCTACTAACTTATACATGAAAGTTCCTTTTAACCCAAGTTTACGACCATATCTAACACTTCTTCTTAAAAGACGTCTTAAGATATAACCACGACCAACATTATCAAATGAAGCTCCATCAGCAAGTGCAAATGTTAAAGCCCTGATATGATCAGCCATTACTTTATATGG
>CANRCN010000110.1 GCA_947629135.1 uncultured Bacilli bacterium
GTAAATTGTTTTTGGAGGTCGCAGACCCATTGCGACCAAACCAAAAACAATTTCATTTTTTATGTTGATTCCAAATTTAATCTTAATTTTAAATTTAATTTTAAGTTCAGATTAAATATCAATTATTGTTTTTTTTCCTCTTCAGAATTAGTAAAAGCACTTTCAGAATTATCATAAATATCTTTAAGTGTATTAGCACTTTTAATTAGTTCTGGTAAAGAATTATATAGTTGTTTTTGTTCTAATCCCATATTGATTAATACAGTGTAAGACTGGGTTATAGGCAGACCCAATTCCAAAGCATATTCCTTTACTTTTTTTACCATTGGAGTAGGTAAATTAATACTGACCCTAGTTATATCTCTTTTTTCTATTTGAGCCATTTTTATTTTCACATCCTCTCATATTCATTATAACATAATATAATGAAGAATAAAAGAAAAAAATAAAATTAATTTTATTTTTTTTCTAAAGGCTTAAATAAAAGAACTAAATCAGGTTGCAGCTGATAAATGGAATCTTCAAAATTAAATGAAGAATAAATTTTACTATCTACTAGTGTTTTCAAATCATTTAAGATTTTTACAACATCATTATCAAATTGATAATTATCTAAATCAAGTAAAACTTCAAGTAAATGATATAAAGAGCGATTTACAACTAATTCTTTATTCATAATAACTTAACTCCTTTCTATGTTCATTATAACATGTTATAATGAAGTTGTCAAGAAAATTAGGAGTAAATTTTCAGTGCTTGCTAATTCATAAAATAAAACTAAAATTGAGGTACACAAAAAGGTAAAATTATAAAAAATTATAAATAAAAATTAAGTTCGTGGCGTGTGGCTACACGCCAAACGAACTCAATTTTAAGTCGATTCAAGTTTTATATTTTTTTCAAATTAAAGAAAATTTTTAATAATAAAAATAATAGGTGGGTTTCTTTTGTGTACCTCAATTTTAGTTCGTTCATAAAAAAATAAAAGAGTTTTCTCGGCATAAGCCTCACGAAGATCTTAGACAAGCTAAGATTTCGTTCGGTTATTCCAATTTCCTCTTTTTATTTTATTTATTCACTCACTCTTACCGGTACTAACAAAAAAGAAACCCCCAACCTAAAAGAATTTAATTCTTATAATCTAAAAAGTAATTAATTGCCAAAAAACCTCTTAAATATAGATTTTTTTTCTTCCTTAGGTGGATTTAATAACAAAGTAATATTTTGCTTTATCTGTTTAATTTCAGAGTTAATATCATTTCTAAAATATTCTATCTGATTAAGTAAAACTTCTTCATGTTGTTGTAAAGTTTCATTCTGTTTTTGTAATTCAGCATTTCTTAACTTCAACTGATTTAGTTCTTCTAATAATTCAGATTTAGTTGTTTCTTTACTTTTGTTTTTAGACTTAGAATATTCTTTCAAAGTATTAAGAGTATCTGGAGTAATCTCTTTAATTTTTAACTCATTTAAATAATTATACAAAGTCTTTCTAGATATACCCAAATCTTGAGCGATTTCTTCTTTAGTTTTCATAATACCACCAATTACATTGTAACATAAATTTTTACACAATTACACAAAATGTGAAAGTATTTTACATATTTACACATTTTAATTAAAATATTTGATATTTAGAGAAACATCATATTTTTTAGTAAGTTTCTTATAATACTTTTCAAATTCTTTTTCAGAAATTTCTTTCATACTTTTAATAACATAACCACGATTAATTAAATCAGATTTTAGACAATTTTCATGGCAATTACAAACACATGGAAGAAATCCATTAACTAAATAATATTTAGGTTTCATTTTATTTAACATCTCCTTTCACTTTACAAGAAGATGTAAAGAATAAAAATTAGATAGAAATTATTGCCTTTTTGTGTTATAATACTCATATATGATTTTGTTTGAGAAATCTTTCTCAGAATCAATTAAGGAAATTGCCTTAGAATAAGTGGGTTGTCGTAAACCCTCTTTTTCTTTTATTTCAGAATAACAATGATATTCTTTAACTGGTGGCTTTATACCTCTACTTATACGATATAAATTAAATTTAGGTGGGTACATACAAAGTCTAGCACCCTTGACAATTTTCTTAGGAGTTTTTAATTGCTTTCCATCAATTTCAGTTACTTCTTTAATATCATCAGCAGAAAAAGAAACTCCTTCTTCCATACAACTTGAAAAGTCCATATCGCCTAAATAAGCAGTTAAATAGGCACCTAAATTATCAATATTATCTAACTTCTTAGTCTTAGTAATTCCATGACCCCAAATTTCAGCAATAGTATCATTAGGAATAAATGGAGCAGTATCTGGAAAAATAAAAATACAATGACAATGCCAAGCACCTCTAGCTTGAGGCTCCATAGCAACAATATACTCAAATTTACCATAAGAATATTTAAATCTTTTGATAAAATTTTTAAAATCAGTATATAGCCTTTTCGTATCAGTCATGTTTTCTTTATAAGTTAATGTAACCCACTTGCAGTTTTTTACATCTGATACATTAGTATTGATATAATCCCTAAGTCTTTTCAAACTTTGAGAAACTTGCATCTTATTTTCAGCCCTGTTTTCAATGTGATTACATTGCTTAACCTCTCCAGTAGAGAGTAGAACATAATTATCTTTATCAAGCAGTAAAATAGGACTAGTAGTATTCCTATGCTGAACATAACATAACTCGTAGATATGGTTCATTTTCTTTACAGAGACTAGAGAATTTTTGAAAATAGAAGTATCAGTCAAAACTGAAACTTTAATAAAAATCACCTCACTTTACTAAAAATTTTTTCGCCTAATATTTAATAATAATCAAGTCAATAATAGGTAAATTGTTTTTGGAGGTCGCAGACCCATTGCGACCAAACCAAAAACAATTTCATTTTTTATGTTGATTCCAAATT
>CANRCN010000111.1 GCA_947629135.1 uncultured Bacilli bacterium
GCAATGCAAGAGTGTTCTAATAAGGCCAGAAAGATATCTGACAATGTAGACACAATAGAAAGATCTGTAGATAAATATAGACAACATGTAAAAGAAACAGATGAAGCATAATGTTAGACACACTAAATTGTGTCTTTTCTAAATTAAAGAAAAAATAAGAAGGAGTTTTAGTGTAATACAAAAAAAACTCTGAAAGGAGGAAATAAAAAATGGCATATTTTGATGAAAAGCAAAGAGAAATGTTGGAAGGTATATTAGGATTAGGTGGAATAGATAGTGATGAGGTTCAAAGAATTATCATTGCAGCTGAAGAAAATAATACTCCAATTACTAGAGTTTTTGATAGAGTTTTTACTAATAGTGTTGAAAGTAGAGACTCATATTTTAAAAATGCAATTTTTCCTGATAAACCATTTATAAAGTCAACAACTGCAGCAGATGAAGAAGCACGAGGCAAGGAAATAGGTGCTTTAAATAATGCAATTGATGAATGGAATGCAGCTCATCCTGATAATCAATATGATGGTGCTACTAATATTTCTCCTTCTTCTGATAAGCCAGTGACTACTACATCAAATGTAAGTAGTGATCCTGCAATTCAAAAAGCTGCTGAAAGAGTAACTGAACATGAGAGCAGAATGTTATATTATACAGATGAACAACGTGATATTATTAGAGGTGTATTAACAAAAGCAGGAAAAACAGATGAAGAAATTGATAGAATTATTATAGCAGCTGAAGAAGGACCGTTTGAAAAAAATCTTAATGAAATTTTTGAAGAGCAAATTCCAGATAGCAGTCAAAGAAATCAATGTATTAGTGAGTGGGATACAGAACAAGAAAATATTGGTAGTGTTAAAACAACAACCAATTATAAATATACATCTGCCATGCAAGCTGAAAAACCAACATCAGGAGCAACAGGGCAAAAAGTAACAGATGCAAATGCAGAAGAGCTAAAGCAAAAATTGATAGACTTAGGATGGAATCCAATTGCAGCTGAACATGAAGTAGAAATGGCTAAGAAGCAAGGAAAAACAATTGATGAGTTATTTGGAAATTATGAAGATAATGATTCAGAAGGATTAATTGAAGAAATAACAAATCCAGCTTCATTAGTATCAGTATATTCACTAGGCAATTATAATCTTGATTTATCAGGATTAGCAAATTTCACAAGTGATCAAATAGAAGAAATAAAAGGTTCAATCCAAGCATTAAGAACCCCACTAGAAGATATAAAAACACATATAGATGGGATATCAGCAAGCTTTGAAACATTAAATCCAGATACACAAGCAAAATTAAGTGCAATGGCAGGTTCAGGAATGGATTTACAAATAATAGCATTAAAAGCATATGAACTATGGAATGGCTACATAGATAGTATTTGTCAAAAATTGGAACAAGCACTAGCAACAATTCATGCTCATGATGATACAGGTGCAGATACAGACTATGATCCAGCTGAAACATCAGGAGGAGGAAGTGGAAATAGTAAAAAAGCAAGTAGTTCATCAGGAGGAGGAAATGGCCCATCAGGAACATCAGGAGGAAATAAAGGAAATAAGAAGAAAACAGAAAGTTCAACCCCAGTATATACAGCTCTTGGAACATTAACGTTTACAGCACTAGTACCATTGATAACAGAATTTGGAAAAGCATCAACAATTCAATCAAAATTAGCAGAAACATATGATGTAGTAGGAATATTCTCATATGAAGGAAATTACTATTATAAGATATATGATAAGAGTTTAGCATCTTACTACTTTGCTCCAATTGATGGAAGTTCAAATTTCAAAACAGAATATAAAGAAGTATTAAAGAGTGATCAAACAAACATGATGTTAAAAACTCCAGCAGCTGGAGAAGATGTATTAGCAAAGATGAGTGATCCAAATGAAGTATATTTTGTAAATGGAACAGCTCAAGGACAAGGAGAATTAAAAGAAATAACTTTTGCAAATGTATTTGATCAACCAGATGGAAAGAATTATTATGTTGCATTAAATGATACAACGAAAGTAGTAACAGTAGAAGATTTTGTAAATAGTGCAATAGAAACAGCAAAGAATACTCAAAGTACTGGAACGGTAAATGTAGGATAGGAGAGTGAAGAAATGGGAGCAACACTAGGAAGTGTAAAAGCACAATTAGTAGCTATTCAAGATACTTTTAAGTGGTCAGTAAAAGATAGAGATGCAAAGCAATATGAGAGTTCAAAGATATGTCAACAAGATAAAGGCTTTAGTGATTACTTATCACAATTTAATATAAAAATAGGAGATTTTAGAACCCAAGTAAGAAATATAGCCCCACCATCAAATTATAATAATACATTAGATTTTAAATATGAAATAGATAAGAATGTAGGAGTAGGACAAAATCAGTTTAACGATTATTATAAGGTTATAGAAGAGGCATCCAAAAAAGTATTTGAAGAGTATACTGAAAAATTTAATAGAGCATTATCAACATATACGACTTGTGAAACTAGAGCAAAGACATGCATAGCAAAAGCAACGGAAGCTCAAAAGGATGCAGATTCATATTCAACTCAAGCAGCCAATGCAACAGATCCAGCTGAAGCATCAAAGTATAGTAGTGCAGCATCTGGAAAAAGAGCCGATGTAGCAAAATATGTAAATTATGCAGGAAGAGAATTACCACTTATGAAAACTTATCTTGAAGGAATGCAAGAAGTATT
>CANRCN010000112.1 GCA_947629135.1 uncultured Bacilli bacterium
GCAGAAGTAGAAAGATTATTAAATATAGGAAATTCAAGATCCAAACAAATTATCAACAAATTATTAGAAGACAATATCTTAATCAAAGAAGGTACTGGAAAAAATACATACTATGTATTAAAATAATATTATAGATTGATATTTTATATATTAAATCGTTATGAATAAAAAAGCTGTAAATAACTACAACATTCGCTCCAGTGACGAATCTGTTCGAAATGCTCGAACTTTAAATATATTTCATCTCTAATTGAGATGATTTTTATTTAATAAAAAATCCCCACAGGACATTTTGATATATTTGTCAAAATTCCTAGAGGGTTAATAATTTTTCAAAATAAAATATTATATTTTACTTTCGCGTAATACTATGAGATGCCATTATTTTTATAGAATTTAAAGCTTTTTTTTGTATATCTTTGCCATTTAATAATATTTCTTGTGAAATTCCAATAGCATTAGCAATATCAAAAATTAACCATTCATTTGTACATTTACTTTGTTTTACTATTTCTAAAAATTTTTGAGTAGCTTCAATTTTGGAAATATTGTACTTCTCTACTAAAGTCTCTAAACAACCTCTTACAAATAAATATGAAGAAATATAAGAATATCTAAAAGAACAAGAGTTATTAGGTAAAGCTTCAGCAACTCCATAACTTCCATCTTTTTCAGAGTTTAAAAGATCTTGAGCACTTAATATCTTATTTTCATCTAAATGTAATAATATATTTTGATGCTCTTCAAAAAGTTCTTCAAATCCTAATGTATAAAGAGGTAATGTTTCAGCAAAGCCTTCGCAAATTATTTGATTTTTAGAAAAAAATTGACTATGAACAATATGTGAAAGTTCATGAATTTCATTTTCCCTTTTTGATATTCCCATATTTAAAGGTCTATTTTCTAAAAGATTTTGACTTAAACCATAAGCACTATTAAATCCATCTAAATCATAACAACTAACAGGTTTACCTCCACCTCTTCCTTTATCAAAATGTTTAGGTATTCTTAATAATTTTCCATATTTATCATCAGGAACAATATATACATATAATATAGGATTTGCATTAGCAGGATAGTGAATATTTAAACTATTTATCATTTGTAAATTGTTTTGAATATTTATTAAGGCATTTTGATATAAGCCTTCATCATATTTGATTGCCAAATCTTTTGATAATCTCACTTTTATTTCTTTGCTAAATATTCTTATTTCTGAATTAAGAATATACTCTCTTAAAACATCTTTTTGATACATAACTAAATCACCTCGAAACGTCTAACATCATTATATCACATATAATACTGATTAGTAAATTAACGAAGTTGTAAATAACTACACCACTTTCTCCAGTCGTGTTGATTTTTTTGCAATAAAATTTTCTAAAGATTATTTTAATATGCTTATCAACAGCACTTGAATAGAAATTAAGTTTACCTACATATTCTGGTCTAAATTCAATTTTTTAACTCTATTACTACATAACTTCTAACTTTTAAAATAGGACAAATGAATATGTATTAAATTATTATAATGAAGAAATAAACGATAAAGAAGATAAGTAACCAATAGGAATAATTCTTTGTAAAAGCAAAAAGGATATTACAATTGATTATGTTTTAGGTGGACCTTTCAAACAATGCTTTTTCTTCTATATTTCTTGATAAAGAACAATTAATTAATGAAATTTGTAAAGTTTTAAATGAAAATAAAAAAGATGATATTTAACATTTACTTTGTATCATCTTATTTTTTATTAAATTCTTCTTTTAGTTTTTTATCAAGTTCTTTTTGCACTTCAGAGGATGAGAATATTCCTTTAAAAAAATCTCCCATCATCCCATATTTTGCTTGATTCTCAAATTCCTTTTCCTTTTTTAAAATTTCATTTTTGCATTCAGTTTCCATTTCTTTTATTTTTAAATCGTGTTCTTGCTGTTTAGCTTCAGCTTCTAATTTATACTTTTCCTTTAATTTTTCTATATCAATTTCATGTTGTTTCATCAATTTTTCAATTTCGCATTTATTACTTGTTTCAAGTGTATTTATTTCATTTCTACATTTTTTAAGAGCAATTATTAAACTTCCAACCCCAGTAATAATTGCTGGAATTACTGCTATTAATAATTGTATCCATAAATTAGCATTCATAAATATTACCTCCATTCATTTTTCCTATATCGTATTTACCATACTAATTTTCTTCGTTTAATTTAAAATTTTTCTTTTCTTCTTCCACTGCAGTAATTAGTTCTTGTTCGGTTGGCATATGTAATTTATATTCAGAAGAAAATATTGTTTTATTATCTTCAGGAAGAGTATATTTTACAACTGTTTCATTTTTATTCGTTGATAATAATATTCCTACTGTTGGGTTCTCATCATCTTGTTTAATTTCTCTATCGTAGTAATTAACATACATTTGCATTTGACCTATATCCTGATGGGACACTTTACCGATTTTTAAATCAATAATAACAAAACATTTTAAAAGTCTATTATAGAAAACTAAGTCTGGATAAAAATGCTCTTCTTCTAAAGTTAATCTAACTTGATTTCCAACAAAACTAAATCCTTTACCTAACTCTAACAAAAACTCTTTTAAATGTTCTATAATATTCTTTTCTAAATCTGATTCTAAATAATCTGTATTTTCTTTTATATCTAA
>CANRCN010000113.1 GCA_947629135.1 uncultured Bacilli bacterium
ATATTCTTTTTTATTAAGCATATTTGCTATTTTTATAAAATATTGTAAAGAATTATTATCAAGATTAATTATTTTTTTCTGAATATCAGGATATAAAGTAAATATATTTAATAAACTCATATTTAATCCATCAATCTTTAACATATTAAAATTTAAAGTTCTAAATAATTCATCATTTTTTTGATATAAATACTTTATTTTTTTCTCTAATATATCTTTATCAATCTCATAAGCTTCTGAAAGCACTTTTACACATTCTTGATTTAAACTTATTTCTTTTGTTCCTGAATTATTAGATTCAACAAAAATAAGTTTTTCTAACAATATTTTACTTACTTCATAATTAGGATTTTCTATAATTTCTTTAAACAAATATTTAGTATACCAATTACGTGGAATATTTTGGGTAATTTCAATATATTTAATTATGACTTCTTTATATTGATTATATATTCCTTCGGTCAATTCTGGAAAAAATTCTTCTAAATTCATTCTATATAATAAATTTCTTCTATTTTTATTTAAATAATTAAACAAAATTTGACTATTTTTCCATTTCAAATTATTTAATGTCATTTTTAAAATATAATTTTCTATTATATCTCCATATTGATTTAATATTTCTTCAGTAATTTCTGGAAAAAACTCTTCTAAATTCATATTAGACAATAAATCTCTTCTATTTTTATTTAAATAATCAAACAAAATTTGACTATTTCTCAATCTTGAATATAATCCTCTTTTATCAATATACTCTACTATTATATCTCCATATTCATTTAATATTTCTTCAGTTAACTGTGAAAAGATTTCTTCTAAATCCATTGTATATACTAAATCTTTTCTATTTACTTTCAAATATTCAAATAATTTTTTACTTTTTTGCCAATTATATGGAATATTATTTCTTTGTAAAATATAATCTATAATTATACTTCCATACTTATTTAAAATATCTTCAGTTAATATAGGAAAATTTTTTTCTAAATTAAAACAAATAATCAAACTTGGGTCATGAGCTACAATATATTCAAATAAAATTTCACTATCATTCCAATTATATGGAACATTTTTTCTTAGTCGAATATAATCTAAAATTATACTTCCATAATCATTTAAATTTTTTTCTGTTATTTCTGGAATTATTTTTGCTAAATCTAACTCCTTTAAAAAGTTTGGAGCATGCTCGATTAAATCTTTAAGTAAAAATTTACTATCTTGCCAATTATGTGGAATATTTCGAATAAATTCAATATATTTAATTATAACTTCTTTATATTGATTAAATATTTCTTCAGTCAATTCTGGAAAAAATTCTTTTAGATTCATTTTATATAATAAAGCTTTATTATTTTTCTTTAAATATTCAAATAATAATTTACTATCTTTCCATCTAAATCCTATATCGTTATTTTGAATATAATTTATAATTAAATTGCCATATTGATTTAATATTTCTTCAGTTATTTCAGGAAATATAAATAAAAGATCAAAACTGCTTAGTAAACTAGGATTATTCTTAGAAGCAAAAGCAAACAAAGCTTTATTTCTACAAAATTTATTATCACCACTTGTATGAATATAACTTAAAATTAAACTTCCATATTTTTCTATATCACTTTCATTTAAGTTACTAAATACTAATTCTAAATTAAACTTACTTAATAAACTTGGATCATGCTTAGCAACAAAATCAAATAAAGTCTTATCATTTACAGAATCTGAGTTTTCAAATTTATCACTTCTTACATATTCAAGAATTGCATAGGGACATCTTTTTTCATATTCTTCAAAAACAGATGGAAATGTAAGAATAAACTCAAAAGTTTTATCAAAAAAACTAGAATTACTTGCTAAATGATCAATAAACTTTGGAATTTTTAAAATCTCAGAAATTAGATTCATATTTTCTATTATATAATTAACAAATAATTCTTCATTTTCTAATTCTAAGTTTTTAAGAAGTGTAGTTAATTGAAGTATGCTATAAACAAGCTTTTCAAAAAAATTATCATCATTTATAATATTTGGATTTTTCTTATAATTTTCTATATTTTCTATTATCTCTTGAATAGTCATTTTAATACCTCATGTTTTTCCTTTCTATTTAACTATTTTTACCTTGCATCTTTACTTTTTGATATTCTTTAAAAGCTTCTTCTTTATTATCATATTTTTCTAAATATTCAAATAATAATAATGTATCTTTTGAAATATCATTATAAATATCTAAAATTTCTTCCCCAGTTTTTCCTTTTAAACTTATATTTTCTTTATTATCATTATTCATTTTTATATTTCCTTTCTATTTATTTTTTTACAGTTTCTTCTGATTCAAGATTAATTCCTAAATTTTTAACTTTTTCTTTATAAATTTCGTATATTCTTTTAGCTTCATAAAAATAACCAAATTTTTCTTCCTCAAATGATAAAAGTTTAACTAATGTTACTATACTGTCCCCAAGCTTCATTATATAATCACTATTTAAATTAGTATTTTCTAATTTATTACATTCATTTTGAAAATAAAGAATTAATTTATCTAAAAAATTATTAATTACCGTCTCACTGAAAATATCATTATAATCAGCATGAGGAA
>CANRCN010000114.1 GCA_947629135.1 uncultured Bacilli bacterium
CATTTGATTAGCTTCATCTCCAAAGGCAAGAGGTCTTTTTGTTTCGGTATCAATAGCCACAACACTTGGTTCATTCAAAACAATTCCTTGACCTTTTATATATATAAGAATATTAGCTGTTCCTAAATCAATTCCTATATCTTTCATAATTCACCTCAACTATATTATTCCCAAGTTTTAGTAAATTATTTATAGAAAAAAAATCAGTTTCCTGATTTTTTCTAAATATTAAACTTTGGCCCTTCAGATGCATTTTCAACTACATCTTCTGGATTTTGCGGTTGCATTTCTCTAGCTAAAAATGCATACATATCTGATTCAATTTCAATATACATTTTTAAAAATGCACTTCCAAATCTCATATCATTAGCAACTTTTTGCTGACTTAAAAAAGTTTTAGTTGCCTCTAACACCATTGGATTTGGATGATTTAATATTTCTTCAACATGTTCAGCTGTTCTTATAGTATCATTATCATTTGTTGCAGTTGTTTCTAAATTTCTTATATTAGATAAAAATGTATACATTTGTCTTTCAAAATTAAGATAAATATCAAAAAAACTACTTCCAATACCTGCCATATTGATCTTTTGCTGACTTAAAAATAATTTAGTTGCTTCTAATACCATTGGATTTGGATGTTGCATTACCTCTCTAATATGATCAGGTGTTTTTAAAGTATCTAGGTTCATTTTAACATCTCCTTTACTATTTTTAATATATCATAACTTAATTAGAAATCAGCTAATTAATTTTTAAATTTTACATAAATTTACAAAAAAAGATGATTATTATAAATCACCCAATTTTTGACCAATCACTTTTATAGGATCAATATTAACTCCATTTTTATATATTTCTAAATGCAAATGATTTCCCAAAGATTCATTAATCTTGTTAGTTCCACTTGTACCAATCTTCATTCCTTGAGTAATAGCCTCTCCCTTTTGTACACTAATCTCACTTAATCCTGCATATGAAGAGACTAATTCATTTTCATGTCTTACTTCTACAATTTTTCCTAGCAATTCATCTTCTTTAATATCAATAATCGTTCCATCTAAGATAGAAACAACTTCAAATTTATCATCAGCAACATAATCAACACCTGTATTTGGCATATAAGTGTTATCATAATAAACAAGTGATTCCTTTTGTCTATCAATATCATCTTCAACATTATAGAAATATCTTTTAATCTTAACATTCTCTGAAACATATGGATTATTTACAGTTGCCTCAACATCTACAACTGGAACAACATCTCCTAATATAACAGATGAAACATAAGTAACATCACTTAAAGATGTATCCAAATCATTTTGCATAGCTCGACTTGTAAAATAAAGTCCTAAAATTAACATAAATATTAAAGAAATATATAAAACAGGAAATACAAATGGTTTTAATTTCATAAATTCACCTCATTTAAAGTATTTCCTGTTAATCTTTTTTTATACATTTTTTAAAATAATTTTAAATAGATAAAATCATAAATAAAATTAGTTACTAAGTATATAATAGATAATATAATTAAAAAGTAAGCAACTCTAGCTTTAACAATTTGACCCTTTTTAAAAATTCCATTAATGTTTAAACCATCCATAGCCCAAACTGTTAAAATAGTTACCAATACATATAAAACAAATTTAGTCATTTTGAGCCTCGATTTCTTTTACTTTTTGAATTCTCTTTTTGTGTTTTTCTAAATTACTAAAATCCGTTGTAATAAATGTTTCTACCATATTAATTGCTTCTTTTAAGGAAGTATCTCCAGAAAAGGCAATAACATTTGTATTATTATCAAGTCTTGTATAACTTGCTTCAAGAGCATTATTACATTTAGCACAATATACTCCATTTATTTTGTTTAAAGCTATACTAATTCCAATTCCACTTCCACAAATAGCAACTCCAAAATCGACACTTTTGTCTTGTATTTCCCGTCCCAATAATTTAGCATAATCAGGATAATCACAAGAATCAAGAGAATTAGTTCCACAATCAATCACTTCTGATACTTTATCATGTTTTTTAAAATGTTTGATAAGTTCTTCTTTTAAGAGATATCCACGATGATCTGAAGCAAAACCCAATTTTATTTTATCCATATTATCACCAACCATAATATACCATTTTTGTAAAAAAAAAGCAACTATAATTGCTTTAATTAAAAATTATTTTTTTAAAGTTTTTACATTTAATTCTTTATTTAAATAATGTTCCATTTCCATTATTTTTTCAAGTTCATAATCAGATAAGTCAAAACTATTATTTTTTAAATCTAACACATAATTTAACAAAGTCTCATAAATACTCTTATCATTAGCATTTCTACTTTCAATCATTACAAGTTCATAATAAGCTGATACAATCATATAATATTTATACCAATTATTATGATTTTTATTACTATAAAAATTAGTTTTAGCAACATTAATTCTTCTTTTTAAATCATCTAAATCAATCATACAAACCTCCTAATTATATTAAAAAAAGACTTATTCGCCTTTTTCAAATCCATATTTCTTATTAAACTTATCAACTCTACCTGCACGAGAAGCTCTAGTTTGTTTTCCTGTATAAAAAGGATGA